>JAYVRS010001137.1:0-2886 GCA_043776185.1 Bryobacteraceae bacterium
TGGCTTCTCAGGACCGCCGAGAGGGGCGGCTTCGAGCTATTCCACGAACAAAACCTAGCGGGCCGCCAGATGGCCGTCCTGGTATTGTCGGCGATTGAATGGCACATCATTAGCTAGAGTTTACCGGCGCTCCAGGCCGCCATTGATGCAGCCCCGCCGGGATCTCATCGGATAATCGAGGTAGGTTCGTTTCATCGGAAGCATCCTCGTCCCTAGCGGACTCGAAGCTTCCCAGATCGCCGTTTCTGAGGAAACAGGACCGCCTGGCACTTCGACGCGTAGCCGGCTATCCGTCAAAAGGGGAATAGTTTCCGGATTGCTCGCCACCAGCGAGTTTTCCGGATCAGCCATTGCTGCCCGTGGCCTGCTCGACGAATAGCGCTCCAGGGTTGCTGTGCGAGCGGATCAGCTCAACGCGCCGGCGTCTGGCTGGGGACCCTGCGCTTCAACTCCTCTGCCCAACCGAGCACCACGTTGAGCTTCGTCACCCTCTGGTCCGGCTGAGCTGCTACGCGGCTCATGATGAACTTGCCATCGGAGGTCACGTCGTAACTGCGCAGCGGCACCGTCACCCCGTAAGGGCCCTCAAACAAAACGCTGGGCGCACCCACACGGGAGCCGTCCTGGTTCGAAATCGCTGCCGCGGTCACTTTCATTACCGAAGGAGCGGCCGGCGTGGACTGAAGGTAGAACAGTTCCCGACCGTTGCGCGACCAGGCCAGGTTCGTGGCGCCGGTGAGCGAAATGCGATGCTTGGGTCCTGGGCCCGGAAATGCTTGCACGTAAACCTCTTGGGCTCCGGACTCGTTCGAGGTGTAGGCGATCCAGCGGCCATCTGGAGAAAACGCCGCGTCGCGCGTGTTGAAGGTGGATGCCGCGAATGGTTTCGCATCGCCGGGAGGTTGCATCGGCCGCACGAATAATTGAAACACACCTGCTGCAAACCCCACGGACGCTAGCCATTTTCCGTCCGGAGACCAGGACGCGGGAGATCCCACGCCTTTTGCCTCGTCAAAAAGTAGCTTAGGCGGGAGGCTAGCATTGGTTTCCAACGAGTACACCCCTCCATTCTCGCCGTGTCTTGCGTAGGTGATACTCTTGCCATCCGGTGAAAACAAGGCATGGCTCGAGTCGCCGGTTGAGGTCAGGCGCGTGGCGCTGCCGGACGGTAATTCGTAGGACCACATATCAGAAGCACGTGAGCCGTCGCCTGTACGAAACCCTACGGCGCGGGAACCATCCGGCGAGACACGCAACCCTTTTATCGTTCCCTGGATGTCGGCCAGCTTGGTCTCTTTGCCATATCGATCTACCTGCACCAG
Source organism: Bryobacteraceae bacterium (assembly GCA_043776185.1). Classification (GTDB taxonomy): domain Bacteria; phylum Acidobacteriota; class Terriglobia; order Bryobacterales; family Bryobacteraceae; genus JALHNI01. The sequence continues at coordinate 1,323 of JAYVRS010001137.1, forward strand.
GCTGGAGGCCTGGGTGGGAACGATCCCACCGGAGGCGTACAGCAAGGCTCCAGAGCCGGAGATGGCGAATTGGCCCATACCGGTTTCGTTGCCACCAAAACTAGCGTTGACCGCCTGCAGGATGCCCGCCACCAGCGGAGCGGGGGAGCCGGAAAGCTCGCCGCTGGCTGCGTTAAAGGCTACGGCCAATAAGGCCGCGTTGCGCAGGAAGACGAGGTGCCCGGTGGGAGAGTATCGCGCATCCGTAGCGTTGGTCAACAGGGTTTTGCGCTGCCTGGTAGTGATGTGGATGGAATCCACGTGCGCTTTTTCCCAGTTGGAGTCGGTGAGCACCTCCGTAAAAAGCACGGTTTGCCCATCGGGCAGGAAGGTGGGGGAAAGTTTTCCGGAGTTGGAACGCTCAATCAGCGTCGTTGGTGTTCCGCCGGAATCTGGAACCGTCTTGAGCCCGGCACCATCCGAAAACACGATCACGCCCTCCGATCCCCAACTGGCGCCCCAGAGGAGGTTTGTGGCGCCGACCGCACAGAGGTCGATGGGGAGACCGCCGCCCGCCGCGACCTTCTTGAGCTTTGCTCCCATGCTCCCGGTGCCCCCACTGGCGGCGAAACCCACCCACTGGCCGTCCGGTGAAAAAAATGGATACTGAGCTCCTTCCGTTCCCGCGATCACGGTGGCCGTGGATTCGGCTAGCGGCCGCCGATACAGCATGCTCTTGCCGTCGCGGTCGCCCACGAAGATGACGGTGTCGCCGTTGGGCGAAATCGCCAAGGCGGTCCGGCTTGGCCGGTTGCCGTCCAGACCGATTGCAGGCCCCAGCATCTCGGCCGGGGCAAGATCCATCGTGAGGTTCGCCATGCCCAGGCGAGTGACCGCCGGCGTTTGCGACCCCGCGCGAATCGCCCAGATCGCGGTGCCCAGGGTGGCCATCGCCAGCACTCCGGCGACGGCCCACGGAATCCTGGATGCCTTGGCCGGAGCCACGAGCGGCGTGACGCTGCGCCGCACCGGACGCTGAAGCAGGATGCGAGCTTCGCTGATCACCTGCAGGCGCGTCTTGACATCGCGGTCCAGGCAACGCTCGATCAGGTCGCGTATGGAATCGGGTGTGGACGCCGGCAATTGGGTGAGGTCGATGGGCGCGGTGAGGACATCCGCGAGGGTGTGCGAAAGAGTCTCACCCTCGAAGAGCTTTTTGCCCACCAGCATTTCATACAGGATGACGCCAAAGCTCCAGATGTCGCTCCGCCGGTCGACGGACTTGCCGGAGGCCTGCTCGGGAGACATGTAGCCAGCGGTGCCCATGATCATGCCCGCCTGCGTCGCGGCCATGGTCATCGTGGGAGAGTCTACCGGATTGCCGGATGCGGCCTCGCGGCTCGGCACCGACGCCAGGCCGAAGTCGAGCACCTTCACCACGCCTTCGGGCGTGATCATGATGTTGGCCGGTTTCAGATCCCGATGCGTGATGCCCTTCTCATGGGCGGCTTCCAGCGCCTCGGCAATTTGCCGGGCGTAATGGAGGGCAGTCTCGAGAGGCTGCGGCGTCCGCAGAATATCACCC
>JAYVRS010001138.1:0-9699 GCA_043776185.1 Bryobacteraceae bacterium
AACTCGAACGTGGTCACCACCGGGCCGGGGTTGATCTGCACCACGTTGCCCAGCACGTTGAACTCCTTCAGCTTGGTGGTGATGTTGGCGGCCGTCTCCTTCAACTCCTGCGCGTCGAAGCTATTGCGCTCGGGCGCTTCGTTCAACAGCGTGGTGGAAGGCAACTCGAAATGCGTGGCGTGCCGGGCCGGCTTTTTCTTCGCCCCATTCTTCAGCTCGATCGCCGACACGCTGCCGAAAGCGGCAGGCGTCGCCGGCAACTCGCCGCGCATGGCGGCGGGAGGCTGATCTTCCAACACCCGGATCGGAATCTCGCCGGGCGCTTCCGCCGGCTCTTCCCAAGGGGCCCGTCGGTCGTCAACCACGCTGGGGATTGCGGAAGGGCGCGGCAACATTTCGAGCAGGTTGCCTTGCACCGCACCGGCGGCCGCAGCCTTAGCCTTCGCCTTTACCGGAACCGCCAGCGGATCGACGATCCGGGCATCCACTTCGAGTGCCCGCACCGCTACCGTTCGGCGAGGCGTCATCTTGATACTGCTAATGCCCTCGTAGACGAAACGAAGCCAGGCGATGGGGCCGGTGAGCCAATTGACGATAACCTGGACGGTAAACGTGGAGATCAAATACAGAGACACCAGCAGCATCAGCAGGGTGAAGAGCGCGGCTCCTGTAACGTTCATCGCGTCGATCAGATAGTCGGCGAACAGGAAACCAACCAGTCCGCCGGCGGGGATGTTGGAGGCGAACATGCGCAAGCTGGGGGCCAGCGACAACGCCACCGAACCGGCCGCGATCAGCAGCGCGGCACCACCCAGTTTCGCCCAAGGCGTCTCAATGGGCTTCGAAAACAGCCACTTCCAGCCCAGCATGGCCAATAAAGGAGGTAGCACGAAGCTGGCGAGGCCCAGGATCTGGAAGCAGAGGTCGGCGATATGTGCACCGATACGACCCATCAGATTCTGCGCGCGTACCACGCTCGAAACCGCGTTCCAGGATGGGTCGGTACTCTGGTAGGAGATCAGGCTCAGGAAGACGTAGACGCCGCTCGCTAGAAACAGGAGGGCGATCACCTCGTTGAGGCGTTTGTGTGGGGTAGGTCCTAAAAAAAGCATCCGCGCGCAGAGCCGCAAGATCGCCGGGGCATCCGTGAGGATAGCACAACTGTTACTTCGAAGGAGCGTTGACGTTCTTGACGACGCGCACTTCGGAGAGGCTGTTGCGATCCAGCAAGAAGACTTCCAGGCGCAAGGTCACATTGCTGCCCACGTTGCGGATGATCACGCTGCCCGTCTGCAGATCGGCCGCCTTCAAATCTACGGCCTTGTAAAAATCGCCATCCTGAATGTGCAGGATGCCGCGCGTGGCAATCGCCACCGGCACCGCGCCGCGGTCCCAAGTGACATGAACCGAGTCGTTATCCTGCTGAACGGCCAGCGACAAGCCATAAGCCGATAAGGGCACTGCGAAGTTCGGCTGCTTAATGGTAATCGCGATCAGGAAGCCCACCAGCACCCCCAGCATCAGGAAAATTGAGGAAAGGGGAAGCCACACCCAACTCTTCTTAATCTTCTGCGACGCTTCGGTATTGCCGATATTTTGACTCCCGAAATTTGGGCCGCCCAAATTGGCCCCGCCAAGGCCGGCGTTGCCCACTGGCTCGCGCGAAAAGTCCCCCGAATCAAAGCCGGGCGCACTCTCCTCCGCATTGCCAAAGAGCCTTCGATTTTCAATGCTGTTCCCCGCCGGAACCAACGCTTCCGTCCGCAAACCGTTCCCCGCCGACCCGTCTGACAGAGCAGAATCGATTGCGGCCGGTAATACGGACCCCATCGCAGCCTCGGCACCCTGGCGAGGATTCTCGCCGATCAACCCGCCACCCAATTCACGCCGCCGGAAGGGGAACGTCAGGTAAGTGGCGTCACTGCGGATCTGCCCGTTCTCCTCAAAGAAAAAGCCAGCCTGGCTCACTTTGGTGGCAAACGGCCGCACCAGCAGGATGACGCTCGTCGGATCCGGAAAGAAATTAGAAAAAAGCTGTAGGTCGTCTTCCGTCAAACCCATGCCATCACGGGTATGGCTGCGGAAGTAGCCTACGGGTCGCAGGTCAGGGGCGCTGCCTTGGGTAGCCTTGGTCACCGCCTCCGAAAACAGCTGCGTGTCGGCACTCGTCAGTTGATAAGACGGCCCACGGCGATAGTCGCAGGGCACGATCACAAAGTCGTGGACATGAACTGTTAGCTTGGCGGTTTTGTCCACCTGGCCAAGCAACACCCCGCCCACCTCGGCTCCCCGCTTGGGCACCGAGCCGAATCCTCGCATTACCTCAGCCGACATGCGGTCAATCACGTCAAAATCCAACCACACCTGTACCGTCTTACCATCTGGAGCCCAGCTATAGTAAGACTTCGGAATAGTCATTTCATCAACCGCTGGTTGACTCGTCACTGTATTTTCTGTCGACATCGTCCCTGGATCCATTGGCCGTTCTCTTAAGCTAGCTTCAGCAAGCCGCTGAAAGGTAAGGTCTTCTGATCGTCCTTCATATCTTATTACAAAGTACCAAAACGGCAAACGAATCTTTCGCCGCAGGTTCGCTTCGCTGAGTTACACCACAGTAAATGCTCCGAATCGCTCCTTAAGGTACTATCGGCAAATGCCGGGAACTCTCTATATCGTTGCCACACCCATCGGCAATCTGGGCGATCTCACTTACCGCGCCGCCAAAATACTGGCCGAAGTGAACGTCATCGCATGCGAAGACACCCGTCAAACGGCCAAGCTGCTCCATCATTACGCCATCAAAACCCCCACCACCAGTCTGCATGAGCACAACGAACGCCAAAAGGTGGATCACCTCCTCGAACGCCTCGAAGCGGGTGAGTCCATGGCCCTGGTCTCCGATGCCGGCACACCCCTGATCTCCGACCCTGGCTTCCCCCTGGTTCGTGAGGCCCGCCGGCGCGGCGTCGCCGTGGTTCCGCTGCCCGGTGCCTCCGCGCTCACCTCGGCCCTGTGCGCCTCCGGATTGCCCACTGACGCCTTCTATTTTGGTGGCTTTCTGCCCCCCAAAACCGGTGCCCGCCGCCGCACTCTTGAACAACTCGCACCGCTCGATGTCACGCTGGTCTTCTATGAAGCACCGCATCGCATCCGCGAGACGCTGGCCGATGTGGCCGAGATTCTTCCCTATCGCCCTGTGGTCGTGGCCCGCGAGCTCACCAAGCTCCACGAGGAGTTTGTCTCAGGGTCCGCTGCGGAATTGGCCAAAACACTCACTGAACGCGGCGAAATCACCCTGCTGATCGGCAAAGCGGACCGCACCGCAGAGCCTGCCGTCGCCGAGGACGAGCTCAAACGCAGCTACGACGAATTGATCGCCGCCGGCCAAGCCCCCAGTGCGGCCGCCAAGCAGATCGCTCAACGCTTCGGCCTCACCAAGCGCGAGGCCTACAAGCTAGGGCTTTGATCCACCCCAAATTTCGCGAGTTTTCTCCACGGCGTCCCGCATCTCCTGCGCCTGCTGAACCTCCGTCGGCAAAAATTCGAAGCCGTCCAGCAACCACTGGGCCAACGCCGCCTGACGCAACCGATAGAAGACATAGCGCCCATGGCGCCGCTCCACCACCACCCGCTGCGAACGCAACACCGACAGATGCTGCGAAACCCGCGAATGGCTCACCCCCAAGATGACTTGTAGGCTATTCACGTCCTTCTCACCAGCGCGCAACTCCTCCACAATCCTCACTCGGTGCGGATGCGCCAACACCCCCAGCAGCTCCGCCATCTCCCTCGTGACAAATGAACGTGAAGGCATCGTTTTGCTCAATTCCTCTCTCCCGTAAAGACTTGACCAAGAAGGTTGCAATTTTTTAATATAAGAGATACCTAAGTAGTCTTTAAGTATAAGCAGTTTCGGCGCGCCTCTCCCCATCGAACCCATAACCGTCTGTATCCAAATGACTTCCTTCCGCATCACTATCGTATTAATGAATCTAGCTAAATGGTTATTCGAACCAAGGCGAGTCTGCGCGTGAAACGCCTGGACCCTCATCTTGACCAGCCCTGGCACGGCGTCCATCCTCTGCGGCGTCTGCTCAGCTGGATGCACGCCGAGCGACGTGACCTTTGGGTGGCCTTCATCTATTCCCTCGCCGTCGGCGCGCTATCGCTCGTCGTGCCCATCTCCACGCAGGCCTTGGTGAACACCATCGCCTTCGGAATTTTGATGCAGCCGCTGGTCGTGCTGGTGGCGATCGTGCTGGTGGCCCTGACCCTCTCAGGCCTCCTTAACGTCATGCGGCTTTACGTAGTGGAAGTTCTGCAACGCCGCGTCTTCGTGCGCATCGCCACCGACGTCGTCTACCGTCTGCTACGCGTCCGCATGGACGGCTTCGACCAAGGTTACGGGCCCGAGTTGGTGAATCGCTTTTTTGAAGTGGTCACCGTGCAGAAGGCCGGGGCCACGCTGATCGTCGATGGCTTAACGATCCTGATTGAGACGACCGTGGGCTTGGCGGTGATGGCCGCCTACGACCCTATTCTGCTGGGCTTCGACTTCGTTCTGGTGGTCGCGGTCGTGGTGATTCTAGTGCCACTGAGTTCGGGGGCTTTGAAGACAGCCGTCAAAGAGTCGAAGGCCAAATACGCTATGGCCGCCTGGCTTGAGGAACTGGCTCGGCATCCCACCACCTTCAAGAGTGCCGGTGGCCAGGCCTACGCGGTGCACCGCGCGAATACCCTCGCCACCGGCTACCTCCAATACCGCTCGCAGCATTTCCTCGTGCTGCTGCGGCAAAACATCGGCGCCGTCACCTTGCAAGCCCTCGGCACTGCCGCCCTGCTGGGGGCCGGCGGCTATCTGGTCATCCAGCAACGTCTCACCATCGGCCAGTTGGTCGCCGCCGAATTGATTGTGGCCGTCGTGCTGGCCGGCATCGCCAAACTCGGCAAGCAACTCGAAAACTTCTACGACCTGCTGGCCGCGGTCGACAAACTGGGCTACTTCACTGACCTGCCGCTCGAAAAAATCGGCACCGAAAGCCTACCGCGCGCTCCCCTGGGTGCTCAGGTGGAGTTGAAGCAGGTCAGCTTCACCCACGATGGCCGCCCAAACGCCATACTCGATGACGTTGACTGGCTCGTCCCGGCGGGCTGCCGCATGGGCCTCATCGCCAACAGTGGCGCGGGCAAAAGCACCATGCTCGATGTCATCTACAGCCTACGGCCCCCCCAAAGTGGCGTCATCGAGTTCGATGGCCGCGATGCTCGCGACCTAAAGCTGGAAGATCTGCGCGGACAGGTGGCGCTGGTGCGGCATCCCGAAATTTTTCAGGGGACGGTAGTGGACAACGTGCGCTTGGGTGACGCCACGCTTACCCTCGAGGACGTTCGCGCGGCCCTGCGCCTCGCTGGCTTACTCGATGACGTACAAGCCTTGCCCGCAGGCCTGCAAACCGAACTGATCACCAATGGCTTGCCACTTTCGCAAGGCCAATTGATCCGCCTCATGCTCGCCCGCGCCGTCGCCAGCCGTCCGCGCCTCCTGATTTTGGACGAAATCCTCGACCCCATCGACGACCTCGCCGAGTGCTCCCGCCTCGTCGACCGCCTCTTCGACCGCGAAAATCCCTGGACCCTTATCGTCGCCTCCCAACGCACCGCCGTCCTCGACCGCTGCGATCAACGCTTCGTCCTCAGCCAAGGAGGGCTTAACCCCCATGTCAGATAAGCCACATTCGCTCATGAGGCTCTCAGTGGGGTGGGCCTCCGGCCCGCCCTCTTTGATAAGCGCTCCTGCTCTTTATACACCGTTTCATCATGGAACCAACACATGAACGACACCCTTGAATTAGTCGGCACCACCGAACCCCTAGCAGCGCTCAAGCTAGTCGGCTCCACCCGCTTCGCCCGCTGGCTGGCCGCCTCGCTCCTGCTCATCATGCTCCTCCTGATGCTGGCCCTGGCTTTCGCCCCCTGGGTGCAGACCGTCGCCGGCGGGGGACGCGTCGTCGCCCTCAACCCGGTCGACCGCAGTCAAAACATCGACGCCCCCGTAGAGGGCCGCATCCGCCGCTGGAATGTCGTCGAAGGCACCAAGGTAAAAGCCGGCGATCTGGTAGCCGAAATCATGGACAATGACCCGCTCGTCCTCCTGCGCCGCCAAGAGGAACAGATCGCCGTCAACCAACGTCTCGATCAAGCCAAACTCCGCGTCACGTCCCTCGAAAGCAGCCTCCATCAGTTGGACCTCACGCGCCGCAACGAGCTGCTCGCCAACACCAGCCGCATCGACATGGCCAAGGCCAGCGGTGTCGCCGCCGAGCAGCAAATCCGCGCCGGCGAAGCCGACTTACTCGCCGCCCAACAGAATCTCGAACGCCGAAAGCTGAGTGTCGAGCGCGGGCTCTCCTCCACGCGCGATCTTGAAGTGGGCCAACAGTCCTACCAAACCGCCGCCGCCAACGTGGATCGCTTCCGCGCCAACCTCACCGCAAACAAAAGCGACGTCCTCGCCCGGCAAGCTGACCAGGACCGCATTGAAACCGCCTACCAGCGCCAGATCAACGACGCCCAAGCCGCCCTCGCCGCCGCTCGTGGCGACATCCAAAGCGCCACCGCCGAAATGAAGCGCATGCAAATCACCGTCGCCCGCCAAAGCACGCAAACCATCCTCGCCCCCCGCGCCGGCACCATCTTTCGCCTGCTGGCTCAACCCGGTAGCGAACTGCTGAAGGCCGGCGATCCGGTCGCCATCCTGATTCCCGACTCGGCCACCCTCACCGTCGAACTGAACATGAACGGCAACGACACGCCGCTGGTCCACAAAGGTGACAAGGTTCGGCTGCAGTTTGAGGGCTGGCCCGCCGTACAGTTTGCCGGCTGGCCGAGTGTGGCGGTAGGCACCTTCGGCGGCCGCGTCTTTTTGGTCGACCAGACCGACGACGGCAAAGGTAAATTCCGCATTCTCGTTGAGCCCGACCCTCGAGACCATCCCTGGCCATCCGCCGCCTACCTCCGCCAAGGCGTTCGCGCCAACGGCTGGGTACTGCTGCGCGAAGTGCGGCTCGGCTGGGAACTCTGGCGCCAATTCAACGGTTTCCCTCCCACCATTGCCGACCAGGAACCAGGAACCGGCAAAGGGGGGAAAAAGTGATCGGCCTGCTGCTTTCCTTGCTGCTCGCGCAACAAGTCAAACTGCCGCCGGCCGCCGAAATTCGGCCATTGATGACGGCCCAGCCTGATCGCGAGCACCTCACACTTGATCGCATTCTGCAATCTGTCGACCAGCACTATCCGCCCCTGCGCGTTGCCCTGCTCGAATCACCCATTGCCGAAGCCGACTATCTGGCCGCCCAAGGCCGCTTCGACTTGGTATTGCGCAGTTTCGTCGACACCAACAGCTTGGGCTTCTACGAATCACGGCGCTTCGACGTCTCTGCGGAGCAGCCCACCGCCTTGTGGGGCACCTCGTTCTTCACCGGCTATCAAGCCAGCGGAGGCGTCTTTCCCAGCTACGACGGCAAGTTCCAAACCAACGGACTCGGCGAATATCGCGCCGGTATGCGCGTCCCCCTCTTTCGCGATCGTGCGCTCGATAGCCGCCGCACCGAACTCAGCAAAGCGAATCTGGGCCGCCGCCTCGCCGACCTCGGCATTCAACAACAACGGCTCGTCATCCTGCAAGCGGCCACCGCCCGCTACTGGAACTGGGTGGCCGCCGGCCGCCGCTTTGCGGTCGCGCAATCCATCTTCAACATCGCCGTCGAACGCGAGAAGATCCTGGAGACAGCGGTCGAACTCGGCCAACTGCCGCGCTTTGAGGTGCTCGACAACAAGCGCATCATCGAACAGCGCCGCTCGCAGTTCGTCGCCGGTCGTCGAGGCCTGGAACAAGCCTCCTTCGACCTGTCGCTCTTCTATCGCGACAACCAGGGCCAACCCCGCATCGCCCGACCGGAAGAACTTCCGCCCGCCTTTCCCCGCCCCACGGGCTTGGACGAAAATCAACTCGAGCGCGACATCGCCCAAGCGCTTGATCGCCGCCCAGAACTGGCCCGCTTACAGACCCAACAGAATCAAGTCCGGCTCGACCAGCGCTTAGCCGAAAACCGCCGCCTCCCCGGCCTCGACTTCATCCTCAGCTACGACCGCGAACTCGGCGAGCGCCGTATCCCCCGCGGGCCCAACGAGCTACGCGCCGGCATCTCCTTTGAACTCCCCTTACAACGCCGCACCGCCACCGGCCAAGCCGTCGCCGCCCGCACGCGCGCCGCCCAAATCGACCAGCGCTTGCAGTTCCAACGCGAACAGGTTTCGGTAGAGGTCCGCGACGCCGTCTCCGCCGTACGCGCGGCCTATGAAGGTGCCAATGTCCTCGAAGCCGAGGTGCTGGCCACCCGTCAAGTGGAAGACGCCGAACGCCTGCGTTACGACCTGGGCGAGAGCACCCTCTTCGTACTCAACCAACGCGAACTACAAACCGCCGACGCCCAAGTCCGCGAAGTCTCCGCCCTAGCCGACTACTACCGCGCACTAGCCCTCTACGAACTAGCCGTCGCCCAAGCCCTCAAGCCCAAGCCGTAACGCGCGAGGATCCCCTCCCTTGACGGCATTCTACTGGCGAAACAGAACCCCGACCGTAGGGAGGGGAAGTCGCCGCAGAGCAAAAAATACCTCTTTCACCACGTCAAAGCCCTACTAGCCCACGGCGCCAGCCGTGGGGCACGAACCGCTTGGAAAAGTACCAACCAGCCGCGAACGATAGTGAGCGGGTCCTGCGACGAACCGGGAACGCAAAAATTAAACGCTCGATTTACACGCCCGGGTGACCCTAAACAGTCCCAGGCCGCAATAGGGCTGGCCGACGGGCGGAGCTCAGCTAGGTGTAGGTGTAACTCCCTTTGCCTTGATCTGGCCATGAAGCTCATCCTGTTGATCGACCAGATCGCGAATTTGGTCCACCAAGGCTACCAACCGTTCCGGATTGGGATAATCCGAAAGATTCAGCCGTTTCTGCCCATCCACCCCACTGCGGAGAAAGTCGGTGACGTACAGAAGTACTTCCAAATTACGCGCCAATTCCTTCCGCAGTTCGGCAAGGTCGCTTTCTATGGTTTTGTACTTGTTGATCGTGTATTCCAGGCCACGGCCCTCTTCGGCTTCGCTCATCACTCAAGTGTAACTGTTCGGCATGCGGGATGAATTCGATTTCTGCCGCTGAAAATAAATGTGAGAACTTTCCCGCCGAGAACACACTATCTAGTGTGAGACCGATTCTCCTGCTGGTATCCGCTGTGACGATATATCTTCCTCATCTCAATGGGCAGCCGCGCACTCCCTTTGCAGTTTCACAGGACGAACGCCCTCTCAAGGGTATAGAGAGTGTTTCGGTCATAGTAAACTTGCACTTCAAAGGAAGCTCACATGCTTCAGAGGTCAACGAACTACTACCAGATCAGCGCGCCGTTGTGGTCGAACTCTATAGCCGTCTCCGATCTCTTGGACTAACGGTCGTTGATCTGAAGAAGGGAAGTATAGACGCACTCGTCAGGATCACCGTTGACAGTGCCATCAAGGGCGACACGGTCATCTTTGGGGCGCAGATAGAGGCCATTGCAGGCGCTCTAATTAGGGGTCAGAAGCTAGCCCAAGTTACCATCTGGAGCCAGTACAAATTCGGGATGGTCGGGCGCTTGAAAT
>JAYVRS010001139.1:0-2873 GCA_043776185.1 Bryobacteraceae bacterium
TCCGCGGGAGAACTCCATGGCCTGGGCGACGGCGGACGGGAAGTTGATGTACCACTGTTCGCTCGCTTTGCGTTTGATGAGTTGAACTTTGGTGGGGAAGCCCATGGGTTGGTCCTTTCTCGGTATCTAGTCATATAACTAGATACCACAAGACAAGCGGGTCCACAACATAAAACAGAAAAAATGCTTTTATCTAGTGAAGAGCCAAAGTCCAGAGGCGGGCCGGAGGCCCACCCTACTGGCGTTCTGGAGTCAGGCGATTTGGTTAGTTCTTTTGCCACGACACTACAGCTAGGGGTAAGCCCGTCCGTTCGTAGTATTCGACCGTGACCAGATGGGAGCCTGGAGTCAACGTCCGCCTGATATTGTACATATAGCCTGGCTGATCGCGCCAACGATCGAGAATCAACTGGCCATCAATGTATAGCCTTAGTCCATCGGAGGCGATGGTGTTGAAGGTGTACTCTCCGGCCTGGAAGGTGAAGTAACCTTGCCAACGAACCGAAAAATTGAGCGGCGTGACGGCGGGAGTCGGGCTATCGGTTCCCCAGTTGAAGTTGATCAGGTTATCGGTCCGCACGAGCGACGGAATGCCGCTTAAGGTGATGTTGTTGTAGTAACATCCAGTGAAGGCATTGGTGGCTGGGCTGGCGCAAGATGCGCCAGCCGGGCTGGCAGGGGCGGGCGCGCTGGGCGCGGGAGGCGTGTAAGTGGGGGCCGGCGTGGTTACTTGGATGGAGTTACTAGGGCCCGAAACATTGGAGGCGGCATCGAGGGCGCGAACCAAGTAAGTGTAAGTGGATTCGGCGCTGGCTGTTAGGTCGGTAAAAGACCGCGTGGCGCTGGAAGTATTGGCGATGAGGGTACCGGTCCGGAAGACCTGGTAGCCGGCGACTCCGACGTTGTCGGTGCTGGCTCCCCAGGCCAGATTTACCTGATTGGGCCCAGTGGCCGCGGCCGAGTTCAGGATGGGCGGCGTGGGCGGCTGAGTGTCGGCAGTTGGGGCGGACGGTGGTACGGTCGGGGCCGGCCCTGAGCGGGGGGCTACGGTGATGGTCAATCGCGCCGCGGTGGTGCCGGTGGCATTCGTAGCAGAGAGCCAGTATTCGGTGGTTTGGTTGGGATAAACGACCTTCGACGTCAAGCCGGTGAGATTGCCGAGTACGTCAATGCTGAGCGCGGTGGCCCCTGAGATGTTCCAGGCCAAGGTGCTGGTTTGACCGGCTTGGATGCTGGACGGGCTAGCCGTGAACGACGAGATGACGGGCGCCGTGAGGGCGGGCGGAAGGGGCGTCGTGGTTCCTGGTTGAGTGATGGTGCGATCCAGATATCCGCCAAAATCGGTGGTCCAGTACCAACCATAGGCGGTGCCGGGACCGTAAGCGCGGCCGATGCCGAGGACGACGTAACTTGGATTGAGCATGTTGACCCGATGGGCGTAAGTACAGCGGCCGGTGGCATCGGGGTCGCAGGCATTTTTCCATTGGTCAAAGGTACCTTGGGCGTCGTCTAAGCCGCCGGCGATGTTCTCTCCATTGGGATAGTAAGTGTAACCAAAGCTAGCCATGCGGGCGGCAGGGCTGCGTCCGAGGCTGTCGATATGATTGCCAAAACCGCGCTGGGACATATCGACGCTCATCCATTGGCTGGCGTTCTGGAGCGCTACGGAAACTTGAAGGGCGGTGGCCCCGTTTTGTGCGCGGTAGGCGTTGATGAGGGTGAGGAATTTCGTTTGCTCGGCGTCAAGCGCCGGCGTAGCGGTGCCGCCCGTGGGGGGTGCTGGTGCTGGTGCAGGTGCGGGTGCCGGTGCGGGTGCTGGAGGAGGCGGCGAGGAAGAGCCGCTGGCGATGCCGGGTTCGTAGGTCCAGAAGGGTCCGCCGTCGAACATGAGGCAGGAGACGCCGGCCACATTGGCTTGGGAATTGAGCATGGCGGCCAGATGTAAACGGTCCTGCCAAATCGACCAGACGATCCAGCCGGGGTAAAGAGAAAGATAGGCTAAATTTTCGCTGACCAAGTTGTAACCGACGCTGGCGGCAGTGGTATCGTAGCCTTCGTGCGGGTTGAATCCGGGCGTGGTGAGCGAATGCGTGGCCATGTAATTGGCGAACTGCACGGCGCGCAATTCCGCTACCTTGTTACCCAGCTGATCTGAACGAAGCGCCGGTAAGTTGTTCTTTGCGCGAAGCGCATTGATTTCGGAGAAGAGAGTATGGATTAAACTGTCATCGCACCAATACATGGTGGGTGGCAAAGTAACCTGATGAGTGATGGTTTGCGCCTGCGCGGCTACTGCCGCCGCGGCGAGTAAAAGACCGCGAAATACGGGGAATACCCAACGCCGGGGACCTTGATTCTGCATATGAGTAATTGACACATGCCCTCCTTAAGATCCCAATCGTACGGCAAAAGAAGGTTAACTCGACCCAGGCGGTCTGGAGTTTACGCATTTGTTGCAAATACCCCTCAATGGGGTAAGTAACTACCGCGCCTTGAAGGGGGATTTGTAAGTTTCACCGAAGAATGTGAACTTAGTACTTCGAGATAAAAGTACCCCAGTTTGCCAATTGGGTTCTTGGCAGATTGGGAATGTATTCTACGGCCATCCAAAGCGAACCGTCGCTCGAGACGAAGGGGGATGAATAATCGCCCCAGCGGGCGAGGCCGGCTCCGACGCCACCGGGATAACCGGTGAAACCGTCTTCGGGGCCGGCGCCAGGGGCGGCGAGCTGAATGGAAACAGGTCCGGCAAAGGTGGTGATCGGCAAATAGACGGAACTGGGGAAGTAGTCGGGACCCACCAGCGTCGCGGCGATGGCCCCGCGACCTTGAGCATTTACGGCTATGGCGGAACGCAGGAGGTGATTGTTACG
>JAYVRS010001140.1:0-2872 GCA_043776185.1 Bryobacteraceae bacterium
CGCTTCGTTCGGTGGGCGGCCTTGGCTCCGGCGACGAAGACTCCGCCGCCAGTACTGTTGGATCCGCTCCCGAAAGCGCTTCAAAGCCACCAGATTGCCCGGAATCGCGTGGTATTGGGAGTAACCTTGTAACACCTGCCGTAACCAGGCGCCCGTCGCCGCCACGGCGTCATGCATCCGCTCACGCAGGCTCTGCTTCAGTTCCTGAAGTTTGGCCTCCATTCGCTTCCGCACCGTAACGGGAAAAATAAAGCCCGGGGGAAAAATAAAGCCCGGCACCCGGTAGAGGAGGGGGGCTGAGCTAGGGATGAGGAATGGAGGGGGCGAGGGAGGGCGACGCAGCCGGACGGCCGCCGCAAAGTGGACCTCATGCGTATGGGATGCGGGACAAGTCGAGCGAGAATGGGCAACGGAGAGCGGGCTGGGACCAAACCCACGCCAGGACCTAAACGCTATCCCGGCGGAGCCCCCAACACCAACTCCACCGTCGCCTCCGGCATGATCGAGCGCAAAGGCCGGTTATACGACGACCGGCGCGGCTGCATGCGCAGCGAATTCAACCGCTCCTCCTCCCCCGGACCCTCCAAAAACTCACGCCAATCCGTCGCCGCCGTCGCCTCACTCCCAAACAGATGGCGCCACCGGTCTAAGCAAAGCAAGCCGCCCAAATCTTCCCCCGCCAAATGCGCCTGGGCGCTGGACCATTCCCACCGCTCCGCCTTCTTCACCAACTTCGCCCGGACCGCGTTATTCTCCACATAACGCAAAAACGAGCGAAACCCGGCCCCATCCAAAAACACGGCATCAAACCGCGGCGTCCAGTTCACGGGACCCGCTCGCAAGTAGGCCGAAAAATTCCGCCGGCTCCGCCGCCGACCCAACCGCGGCGCCAACAACAACCAAGGCGCATGCCGATATTTCTTGTTCAAAAAACGCGAATAACAGCTCTGCATGTCGCGCATCAGATTCGAAATCGACTCCTCCGTCGACGCCTCAAAAATCCAATGCCCGTGATTATGCAACAGGCTCCAACCATGCACCCGCACCTCATGCCGGCGCGCATACTTCGCCATCAGTCTCAGCGCCTCTGAAAAATCCTGCGCATCCCGGTAAACCCACTGCCCTCGGTTCCCCCGCTGCGTCACGCCATAGAGTTGCTGGGGACGAAAGTCACGAGGAGCTCTCATCGGACACCACGCCAGTAAAAGAAATGCTTCATACCAGTAAGTGGCTTCCGCCCGGCAAAGTTCTCATAACTTTTTACCGAAGAAGGTCTTTTGCGGGGAGAACCCGCCCGCAATGGGGGGGCGCACAAGGGGTGGGTACGCTGAAGCCCAGCGCGGTGTCTCAGGGGATCGTTTTCGACCGGTTTTGCGGAAGCTCTGATTCCCAATTTTGCATCACTACCAGCGAGGGGCCCTCTTGTGCGCTGACCGTGGGAATGAGGAATCTCTTTCCGTCAGGCGACACATCGAAACCTAGGATCGAGTGGATCGCCGCTCTCGCTTCGGTGGAGATCGTGAAGAGCGGCATCGCCGGGCCGAATTGGGGTCTCGGACCCAGCTTCGCCGGAACGGCATGGACGCGTCCGTCGAACGCGAGATAGAACAGTTCCTTCCCGTCTCGCCGCCAGCGTAGGGCCTGGGCGCCGCTGCGGGTGACGAGATGCCGTTCACCCGTCACCCGGGGAGTTCCCGAGGACTCGAAAGCCTGCACGTAGACCTCGGATCGCCCGGATTCATTCGAGGTAAACGTCAGCCACTTTCCGTCCGGGGAGAAGGCGGCGTTGGCCTCGTGAAAACGCGTGCTCAGCAGAGGAATCACCTTACGGCCGTGGGCTAGGTCGACGAGGAAGACGTCGCTTTGGGCTTCGCTGGCCGACCGGGACATTCCGGTGTTGACGAAGGCGATGAAGCGTCCATCGGGAGACCAGTCGGTGGGCATCTGGAATCCAGATGGGGCCAGCGCCTCCTCGGCGTCATTCTGCTCCACGCCTCGGATGCGGACCTGGGGTTGTTTGCCAACACTGTGCATGAACCCGAGCGTCTTCGAATCCGGCGACCAAACGGGAGCGTCCCGGACGCCGGGCTCCAGCGTCAATTCGCGCGCGGCGTGGCTTTTGACATCGACAATCCACAGATTCTGAGCGCCTCGCTCGACATCGTAGATCGCCGTTGCCAGCTTGCGCCCGTCTGGGGAGAGGCGGCCTGATTTCACATTGAGGTTAGCGGGGCTGGCCGACGCAACGGTGCGGCCAGCCCGATCGACCCAAACCAATTGGGAGCGGCTGGCAAAGCTTTGATAGGCGATGGTGCCGCTGCTGGAGACCGAAAAATCCGCCGCTCCGGTGGGCCGGAATGAGTAGACCTTGTTCACGACGGGTATGGCTTCTCCGTTGACTCGCAGCGAGCGGGGATCGAAAGGCTGCGCCAGCAGATTACCGGCCCGGAGATACATCAGATAACCGGTGTTGGGATTCGCCTGCGATGCCGTATAGAGGACACGCGAGTCCACTTCGATCAGGTCCTTCACCGAGCCTGGGTCGTTAATTAGGGCTAGATGCGCTTGATGCCGGTTGTGCTGGGCGTCAGGCGTGACGTACAAGATATGCTCGCCATCGGGTAACAGTTGGGGCCATTGATACCGAGCCAGGAGAGGTTCCAGCGTGCCGCCGGAGGGCGGAATCGAATAACTCGCCGCCGTTGTGCCGAGCAGCAGCCGCTCGGGGCTTAGCCACGCACCGGAGAGCAGGAATCCTGGCGAATCGCCTAGCACTACGCGGGCGTCACCCTCGAGTGGCACCCGCTGAATTTTCCCCTTAACGGTCATAAAGAGCGACCGGCTGTCCGGGGCCCAGAACAGGGTGTGGACT
>JAYVRS010001141.1:0-2865 GCA_043776185.1 Bryobacteraceae bacterium
ATAAACCGTGAGGCCGAGGTCGCGGGCTTCGCGTTCGACGCGGGCGCGTAAGTCGGCGGGATTGCCATCGGTGCGAATCAGAAAGGCTCCGGGAGCGAAATCTTTGTTGGCCAGACGGAAGCGCTCCTCGACGGCCTGCATCTTGATGTCTTTTAAGCGCACGCGGAATTGCATTAACTCGACGTCGGCGTTGTGGGCGAGCAGGAAGCCGGCTTTGGCCGAGTCACCCACCATTTGGTAGGGCGGCTTGGGAGAGTCACCGACTAAGTTCATGGAGGCCTTTAAGATGGTGGGATCGGTGACGCGGGTGGTGACGATGTTACGCAGAGCGCCCAAGGTCCAGCCGGTGTCGTCGTAGGGGCGCGGATCGCTGGAATTGTAATATTGTTGGTCGAGTAACATGTCGGCTTGGCGGCTATAAGGCTGGTCCATGCGGATGACGTAACTGCCTTCAATATTAGTGCCGCTAGTTTCGGTAAGCCGATGGACTTCTATACCCTGGGCGCGAAGTAAGCTCACTAGGCCCGCGACTTGCCCGGGGCGAGGGTCGTTGCCGGGAATTACCCAGGCCGCGGGGCCCTCCTTGGCCGCTTTCTCGACGCTGCGCTTGCTCTTTAGATAAAAGTTATCGAGGAAAGTCGTTTTGTTAGTTGCGACATAGTTCATGGCCAGCAGGAGGCCGCTTTGCTGCAAGTTTACGTTATTCCGCATCGACCAGCGCACTTTGTCAAAAGGCGGATTGGGGCGGAACCAAGTGCGGGAGGTGCTGGCGGCGGGCAAGGCGCGGTCGCGGGTGTCGGCGCCGCCGTTGCCGAAGGTTTCGTAGAAACGGCCGATGGAGTTATGCCCTTGCGCGGCCATGAACATGTAATTGGCGGCCCAGCCGTCGTAGAAGCCATGAGTCCAGACGCCGGGGACGCCGCGTTTGGTGAGCTCTTCGATTTCGTGATAGGCCATCTTCTGCCATTCGTTCACTACGATGGGGTCCACCCAGGCATTGTAAGGGCCCATGCCGGTAGAGACATATAAATAGGGCACGGACTCATGTAAGTCATGCATTACCTGCGGATGATAGTTAAAGAAAGTCGCCATTACCATTTGGCTTAAATTGAGAGATAAGGCCATGCCGTCGCGGTTATTATCGTGGGCGACGTACTTACCCCAGTAGAGTAAGGGCGGGGCGGTACGGTTGGGGTTGGCTTTGCGCCAACGGTATAAGTCCACCATGCGCTCGCGGCCATCTACTTCGGTAACAGGAGTCATCATGATGACCGCATTTTGGCGGATGTTGCGGACCAGGGGCGTCTCTTCTACGGCGAGCCGGTAAACGAGCTCCATCAACATTTCGGGCGAGCCGGTTTCCGGCGAATGCAGACTGCCGGTAGCCCAGTAGAAGGGCAGGCCCTCGGCGATGAGGGTTTTCGATTCGGCGTCGGTAATCTGGCGCGGGTCAGCGAGCTTGGCGGTGATCTGCTTCAGCCGATCGAGCCGATTGAGGTTGGCTTCGTTGGAGATCAAGGCCAGAATCGTCTCGCGACCCTCCTCGCTTTTGCCGAGTGAAATGACGCGTACGCGAGGCGAGGCCTGGGCCACGGCGCGAAAGTAGCGATGGACGTCAGCGGCGTAAGTAAGATGGTCCGGCGCGCCGGCGATGTGGCCCAGAAACTTTTCGGGCGTGGGCACGGTGGCCGAGGTGGGCAGATGGTCGACCAGCTCGGTGAGGAACTGCGGATCCGTGGTGAATTGCTTAATTTTGGCCCCATAGCCGGGGTCAGCCGGTTGGGCGTTTAGGAGGAGCGGGAGAGCGAAGGCGAGCCACTTCATGCGTAACAGGATACCTTGCGGTGCGCGCGCGAGTTCTTATTTAATCAGCGCCTGATAGACCAGTGCGGGAAACTTCGTTTGGATATCCGTGGCGTTGGGCATTAACTGGAGCATCAGTACGATCACCGTATGGCTCTGGCGATCCACCTGATAATTGGTGCCATAGGCGCCACCCCAGCCGAACGCGCCGACGCCCGACATGCCATTGGCGCCGTAGCGATCGACGGTTTGGAAGCCCAGGCCAAACCCCAGGCCGGTATTGGAGTGCAGCGTGCCGGATTGGTTGGTGACCATCAATTCCACCGTGCGCGGAGCGAGGATGCGAACTCCCCCCAGCGCCCCGCCATTGCGGATCATCTCGAGGAAGCGCGCATAGTCCTGCGCGGTGGATGTGAGTCCGGCGCCGCCCGCAAAACTTTTACGGGGACCCTCGACATAAGCGCCCTGCCCCTTCGACCCTTCCGGTGCGCGGACTGCCAGTCCATCGGCACCGCTGGCATAGACGGCGGCCAAACGGCTGCTCTCGGCGGGCGGAAGGAAGAATCGCGTATCCTTCATGTTCAGCGGCCCGGTGATCCGCGTGCGGACAAACTCATCGAGGGGCATGCCGGAAGCCTTCTCCACCACGCATCCGAGGATGTCCGTGTTGTAACCGTAGACGAAGGCCTCGCCGGGTTGAGCGACGAAGGGCAAGGTACCTAACCGCTCCATCGTTTCGCAGATCGGTTCCGCTTTGTCGGCGGTGTACCAGCCATTGCCGGCGGCGGGCCCGAGACCCTTCTCTTCGTAGAGCGGCGCCACGTGCTGGTCGGTGCCGTACGAGATGCCAGCCGTGTGGGTGAGCAGATCCTGAATGGTGATGGCGCGTTTGGCAGGCACCTGGATAGTGCCAGCCCCATCCTTGACGGCCACCATCGTTTTGCGGAAGGAAGGAATGAAATTCCCCACCGGTTCCTTCAAGCCGATCTTGCCCTCTTCCACCAACGCCAGCACGGCCGCGCTGGTGATGGCTTTGGTCTGCGAAGCGATGCGAAATATTGT
>JAYVRS010001142.1:0-2862 GCA_043776185.1 Bryobacteraceae bacterium
CCGCCACCTCATGCGCGCCGGCCACGACGTCGCCGTCTGGTCCCACACCGGCCAAAAAGCCACTGACCTCGCCGCTGCCGAAAAAGGCCTCGCCTGCGCGACGCCCCAGGAAGTCGGCGCCCACGCCGATTGCATCTTCCTGTGTGTCGGCGACACGGACATGTCCGAAGAGGTCATCCTTGGCGAACACGGCATCGCCGCGGGCGCCAAGCCCGGCACCGTCATCGTCGACTGCTCCACCGTCTCGCCGGACGAAAGCCGTAAGATTTCCGCCAAACTTCTCGGCAAAGGGCTCCATTTCATCGACGCCCCCTGCACCGGCTCACGTCCCGGCGCCGAAGCCGGTACCCTCACCTTCATGATCGGCGGCGACCCCGCCGTCTACGAGAAAGTGAAGCCCTTCTTCGACCCCATGGGCAAGAATTTTTACTACTGCGGTGGACCCGGCATGGGCCTCCACGCCAAGCTCACCCAAAACCTCGTCCTCGCCAACATCCTGCAAGCCTTCAACGAAGGTTTGGTTCTCTCCACCAAAGCCGGCATCGACCCTGAATTGATGCTCACCGTCCTCGAAAACTCCGCCGCCAAGTCCGGACTCATCTCCTTCAAAGCCCCCTACGTCTTCCGCCGCGACTTTTCCACTAACTTCTCCGTCCGCTGGATGCACAAAGACATCGGCCTCATGCTCGATTCCGCCAACCAGCTCAACGTGCCCCTCCCCCTCACTGCGGTCACCCAGCAGCAGTTTCGCGCCGCCATCGCCACCGGGCACGGCGAAGAAGACATCTGCTCCACCATTAAGGTCCTTGAGGGGTTAGTTGGCATCGAAGTGAAGAAGCGTTAAGAAAATATTCTGAAATCTGGAAAATAGTTCTTGCATTTCCGAAAACAGTATCCTAAGATTGGAATCAAGGCGGGGAGGTTTTACTCCCACCAAAGCGAGACTAACCTCATTAAGACCCCTGAAGCACCCTCTCCGCCGCCTAATCTTCTCGCTTCAGTCCAATAAACGATATACTAGCCCCGATGGGCTCTTCTCCTCTCAGGTCCCCCAAATGAAACAAGTTGCCGTTCTGGGCTCCACCGGATCTATCGGTGTCAACACCCTCAACGTCCTGCGCACCATGCCGGAGCGCTTCTCTGTTTATTCTCTCGCTGCCGGCACCAACTTCGAACTCCTCGCCTCCCAAATTCGGGAATTCCGCCCGCAGGTCGTCGTGGTCGCCACCGAATCCGTCCGGCGCTCACTTCTCCAGTTTTTGGAAGATTCGCCCATTCCCGACATTCTTCACGGCCCCGATGCCCTCATCGGTGCCGCCACCGCCCCCGAAGTGGACTTTGTCATGTCCGCCATCGTGGGGGTGGCCGGCCTAGACGCCACCTACCAAGCCGTCAAACTCGGCAAAACGGTGGGGCTCGCCAATAAAGAGGTCCTCGTGGCCAGCGGCGAACTCGTCATGGCCGCCGCCAAAGCTTCCGGTACGGAACTCCTCCCCGTCGACTCCGAGCACAATGGTGCCCATCAATGCCTCCGGGCCGGCCGACGCTCCGAAGTCACCCGCCTCATTCTCACCGCCTCCGGTGGACCCTTCCGTACCTTTACAAAACATGACATGTCTTCCGTGACTCCTGCCCAGGCTTTACGTCATCCAACATGGAAGATGGGCAATCGTATTACCATCGATTCGGCCACCATGATGAACAAAGGCTTTGAAGTCATCGAGGCGGGTTGGCTCTTCGGCTTCACGCCGGCGGAGATCGGTGTCGTCGTGCATCCCCAGTCCACCGTTCACGCCTTGGTCGAATTCAACGACGGCTCTGTCATCGCCCAGGTCTGCGCCACCGATATGCGCATGCCCATCCAATATGCGCTCACCTACCCGGATCGCGAGACCGCTCCCGTCCCCCGCTACGACTTCTCGAAGCCCCAGCAATGGGACTTCGCTCCCCCCGATCTCGACCGTTTCCCCTGTCTTCGCCTCGCCTACCAAGCCTTCGAAGCCGGCGGCTCGGCCACCTGTGTCCTGAATGCCGCTGACGAGATCGCCGTCGAAGCGTTCTTAAAAGAAGAAATCTCATTCCCGCAACTCGCCGCCACCGTCGAACAGACCCTGGCCAGCGTCCCTCGCCGGACCCCGCAATCCGTCGGCGAAGTCCTTGAAATTGACTTGGAAGCCCGTCGCGTGGCCAAATCCTGGATCGCCAGGCAACCGGTCACCGTTTAGGCATATAGGAGATATTGAATGGCCTTCGTTGAAAGCGTTTGGTGGATGCTGGTCTTAATCGGCATCATGATCGTCATCCATGAACTGGGCCACTATTGGGCCGCCCGTTATTTCGATGTCAAAATCGACGCCTTTGCCATCGGCTTCGGTCCCCGGTTGTTCGGCATTCGTCGCGGCGAAACCGATTGGAAGGTCTGCGCGATCCCTTTTGGCGGTTACGTGAAAATGGCCGGCTCCGAGCACGGCGAGGATAGCCAGGATCCCCGCGGCTTCATGAACAAGCCACGCTACCAGCGCATGATCATCGCCATCGCCGGGCCCCTCATGAACATTCTCTTGGCGCTCGTCCTGATGGCCGTCCTTTTCAGCATGCAGTTCCCCAAGGCCATCTTTATGGACCAGGCGGCCAAGGTCGGCAGCGTTGTCCCTGATTCGGCCGCCGCCAAAGCCGGCATCCGCGCCGGAGACACCATCGTCCGCATGGAAGACCAACCCAATCCCACCTGGTCTGACGTTTACCTCGCCTCCATCGAAAACATCAACCGGCCCGTCAGCCTAGTGCTCTCCCGCGATGGCCAAACGCTTCCCTTACAAATAACCCCCAAGCACACCGATGCCACAGGCCTCGAATCTCTCG
>JAYVRS010001143.1:0-9608 GCA_043776185.1 Bryobacteraceae bacterium
GATGGAAATTCACCAGAAGAGGGTATTGTCATGGAAAAGGGGAAGTGATAATCTGAGGGTCCTGGTGGCCGTTCGGTGACCACTGGGAGCGGTTTCAAAAACGCCGTTGATCGAGAAAATGATCAAATACAACCTCCCACCGAGCCCGTCTTTCTTCCCGCTCCCCGCGGGTGGGAACTTTACAAACAAGACGAACCCGGCGTGGATTCCTCATTTATTTAAGGAGAACCACCCTATATGACTCTTTCTTCTCAGGAAGAACTAAAAGCACAATTGATGGCAACGGATGCGGAGTTCGCCAGATTAGCGACTCAACATGCCGATTACAAGCAGCAGGTGGCCGATTTGGAGGCCAAAGCTGAGCTCAGTTCCGAGGAAGAACTTCGGGAGCATGAGCTGAAAAAGCTGAAGCTGCATTTGAAGGACGAGATGACGGCGATTTTGAGCCGTCACGCAGTGCCCGCTTAACCCGTCCGTTGCCAATTTCGTTTTGGTGAACACGAAGAGCCCGGCCAGTCATGGCCGGGCTTTTTTCTTGGTTTGAAAAACTGTGGACGCTGGATCCCCTCCGTCACCGTCGGGGTTCGTAAGTGGCTGATAACCAACCCCGACCGTGCGGGAGGGGATGTCGAAAGCAACGGCCAAATCATCTGCCGGCTATTTGCCGACGACGAGAGCGGAGTTCTTACTGCCAAAGGCGATGCAGTTGCAGACGGCGTTTTCAACCTGCATGGGGCGCGCGGCGTTGGCGATGTAGTCGAGGTCGCATTCGGGGTCATGAGTTTCGAGATTGATGGTGCCGTGCATGCGGCCATCGCGCATGCCCAGCAGGGTGGCGGCCAAGCCGGCGGCACCGCAAGCGCCTTGGGGATGGCCGATGATGCTCTTGAGCGCGGAGCCGGGCAGTTTGGCGGCGTGGGGGCCGAAAGCGAGGTGCACGGCTTTGGTTTCGATCCGGTCGTTTAGTTCGGTGGAGGTGCCGTGGTAGCTGACGTAGTCGATGGCTTCGGGTGGCAGTCCGGCTTCGCGTAAGGCGAGGCCCATGGCGCGGGCGGGCTCTTCACCGCACTCTTCAAGCCGTACGCGGTGGAAGGCTTCGCAGGTGGAGCCGTAACCCTTGATTTCGCCATAAATCTGCGCGCCGCGGGCTAAGGCGTGCTCGCGTTCCTCCAGGATAAAGAACCAGGAGCCTTCCGCCACCACAAAGCCGTCGCGGTCTTTTGAGAACGGGCGCGACGCGCGGGTAGGCTCCGCATTCCAGCGGCTGGACATGATGCGCATGATGATGAAGCCGCGCATGATTTGCGGGGCTAGCGGCGTATCGACCCCGCCGGCAACGATGGTATCCAAGTCGCCGAAGGCGATGGCGCGATAGGCGTAACCGATCGCATCGGTGGAAGAGGTACACCCGTTGGACAGCAAGTGGCTGTAACCCCGTAAGCCGAAACGCATGGACACTTCGCTGGCCAGGGTGCCGGGCGTGGATGTGGGCACCACGTAGACGCTGCACTCTTTCTGCCGGCCGGTGTAGTAGAGGTCGTACTGGCGCTCGGTGAACTCCCAACTGGCGGCGCCGGAGCCGACGACGACGCCGATCTCGCGCAACTGGTCGCGGGTCATCGTGGATGGGTCGTGGCCGGCATCGGTGAGGGCTTCGCCCGCGGCGGCGATGGCAAAGGGGGCGGCGCGGGATACGTGGGGCCGGTCCTTCACGCTGACATAGGCCATTTCGTCAAAATTCTCGACTTGCCCGGCGATCCGCACGGCCATGCCGGAGACGTCAAAGCGCTCAATCGGTCGGACGCCGCTTTCGCCTCGTAGCGTCGCCGCCCAAAACGCTTCCCGCCCAACTCCATTTGGGCTCACTGCACCGATACCGGTCACCACCACGCGTCTCTTCAATAAGGGCTCCGTCCGAGAGAATACTTTTAGGCTACTGTGCTAGTATAGGCGTTTTTCCGTGGATGACCTCGACTCAGCTCCCGCGTTTCCTTCCCCGCTGCCGGCCCCTTCGGCGGCTACCGATCTCGCGCGCCGGGCCGCATTTGCCCCATCCAGCCCTAGTTGGAGCCTACGGGCCCTGTCCGGCCTCGAAGCGGGTATTTTGGCCAGCGCCATCATGCTGGTCTGGGTAGGACTAGGCTGCTGGATCCAGGGTCAGTCCTTTTGGACGGTCCCGAACCTGCTGTCGGCCACCTTTTACGGCGGACGAATGCTGCGTCCGGACTTTGTTTGGCGCACTTGCGCCGGACTCGCGATGCACTTTGCCATCGGGGGGTTAGTCGGGACTCTTTATGGGGTACTGCGCCCCATCTCCTGGCCCGCCTTCACCACCTCCTTTATGGGTATACTTTACGGGGTGACGCTGTACAGTCTTGGCACGCTTTGGTTCTGGAAACGGGTGAACGGCATGATGGCCGTTTACTCCACCCAAACTTTTATTTTGGTCGGGTATGTCTTGTTTGGCGTGGCGTTGGGGCTAATTCCTTCCCGATTGCGTTCGCTCGAACGTCACTTCTTGGTACACTGACGGATAAGGTTTATAGGGTCTTCATCGTTTTCGCCGGATACCCCCACCCTGAACTTGCTGAAATACCAAACTGAATGAAACGAATTTTGGATCTGGGACGTCTGATTGATGGCGCAGAGAGGAAAGGACCGAGCTTTTGATGCAGTTCTCCAGGCAGTCATGCCTGAGCGCACTTTTCTCTTTCGCATTTGGGCTTTTTTTCATTCTGGATGGAGGAGCTAGCCGGTTGCTTGCGCAACCAGCGGCCACTCCCGTAGCGGGTCAGGCGACGCCTCCGCCCCAGAAGAAGCAAAACCCCTTTGAGTCTGTGCCTCAAGCCGAACCAGTAAAGCCCGAGCCTCCTCCGGCCACCAAGCCCGGCCAGCCGCAAATCGGCAAGCCGACTCTCGAAAACCCTCAGCCGCTGGACGCCCCCAAGGCCCCCGCCGAGGATGTAATTGAATCCATTGAGTTTCGTGGTGCCCGTCGCGTTCCCCAGGACACCCTCAAGGCCCTCATTTTCACCAAGAAGGGTGATAAATACGAGGCCGAGACGCTCAATCGCGACTTTATGGCACTTTGGAATACCGGGCGCTTTGACGACTTGCGCCTCGAGCGCGAAGCCGGTTCCACCGGCTGGATCCTGCGGTGGCTCGTTACCGAGCGCCGCGTGGTCCGTTCCATCAAGTACGATGGCGCCAAGTCGGTTACCGTCTCGGAAATTCTGGATCGCTTTAAAGAACGTCGCGTCGGCCTCCAGGTCGAGTCGCAGTACGATCCGAATAAGGTGCAGCGCGCGGCCAATGTGCTGAAAGAGTATTTGGCTGAGCGCGGACGGCAGTTTGCTACGGTGACCCCGGAAGTGCGTCAGATACCCCCTTCGTCGCTCGAAGTTACCTTCAAGGTGACCGAGGGACCCAAGGTGAAAGTCGGTAACATCACGATTGAGGGCAACACGGTCTTCAGTGATAAGATGGTGCGCCGCGCGATGAAGAACTTGAAGCCCATCGGCATTCCGCGTTCCATCTTCGCGGAAGAGTTGTTCTCGCGGACGTTCGATTCCAGCAAACTCGAAGAAGACAAGGATCGCATCCGGCAGTTCTACCAGGAGCGGGGCTATTTTTCCGCCCGCGCGACGGGCTCCGAATTCAAGATGCGCGATACCGTGCCCGGTCGCGTTCGCCCGCTGATCTTCTGGCCGAAAGGCAAGCCCGGCAAAGCCGCTGATCTGTCGGTAACCGTCGAAGAAGGCCGCCGCTACCGGCTGAACAAGATCAACTTCGCGGGTGTCAAGTTCTTCCGTACGCCCGAATCGCTCTTCAAACCTATTTTCGGCATGGGCGAGGGTGATATTTTCTCCACCGCCAAGCTCCAAAAGGGTCTCGAACAGCTGCGCAAATTATACGGCGAGTTCGGCTTCCTCGATATGGTGCCCGAGCCTGGTTTCGAACCGCAGCCGAACTCCGATAAAATTGATCTTTCGCTTAGTGTCGATGAAGGTAAACAATTTTTCGTGCGCCGCCTGGATTTCACCGGCAATACGACGACACGCGACAAAGTGATCCGCCGCGAAGTGCTGATCGACGAAGGCGACCTGTTCAATTCACGTCTTTGGGAAATCTCGCTGCTGCGCTTGAACCAACTGGGTTATTTCGAAGTTCTGAAGGAGCAGGAATCAGCGACGATCACCAGGGATACGAAGAACAATACGGTCGACGTCACTCTGAAGGTGAAGGAGCGCGGCAAGAACTCGGTGCAGCTTTCGGGCGGCGTCTCGGGTATTGCGGGTAGCTTTGTCAGCTTCGGTTACTCCACCAATAACTTCCTGGGCTTGGGCGAGACTCTCTCGCTCGATTCGCAGATCGGTGATCGCATTCGTTCCGTGAGCTTTGGCTTCACGGAGCCCTATTTCCTGGATAAGCCGATTCAGGTCGGCTTTACCGTTTCCACCCAGCGCTTTAATTACAACCAAGGCCGCGAAGTGTCGTTGCTTTCGGGCCGTAATCTACTGCCCTACTTTAACTCGCTGGGCCAGAATAATTTGCTGAATTACGTGTCTAACGGCTATGGCTTTACGGCGTTCGCCAGTACGGTGCTGAAACGCAGCTTTGCCCGCATCACGATGACTTACTCTTATAACGTGAGTAGCATCCGGACGCAGTCGGAGTCGGCCGATACCTACTTCAAATACATCAATTTCCAAGGGCTCGCCGGGCCGAATCAGCTTTCGGGCATCAAGTCCAGCGGATTCACGCCGTCGTATACGTTCAATACGATCGACCACCCAATTACACCCTCGCGCGGTAAGAGCGTCTATATCTCAACGCAATTTGCGGGTAGTTTCATGGGCGGCAACGTGAATGAGGTCGCACCCACGGCCGAATTTAAGTATTTCCGGGCTGGTTTCAAAAAGGGTCATGTGATTGGCACCCGCTTTATGGGTCGCTACATCACCGGTTACGGTGGACGGGCCGCGCCGCCGTTTAACCGGATCTACATGGGTGGCGAAAATGATGTCCGGGGCTTTAACATTTGGAGCGTAAGTCCATTTGCTTATCTTCCGTCGGAAGGCACCGTTAATGTCTTGAACGCCGATGGTTCAGCCCGTACGCAACGCGTCATCCAGGACGGCGCAGAAGTGTTGGTGCCGGTCACTTTGCGGATTCCCACCTATCAGTTGACCTTCATCGGCGGCGACACGCAACTGTTGAACAATCTGGAATACCGTATCCCGATCTTTGGCCCGGTGGTGTTGGCCGCTTTTATCGACACGGGCGTGAATCGCGTAACTAATCGTGGCCAACTCAACCTAAACCAGAGCCGCGTGGATGATTTGAATGCTCTGTTCCCGCAGGCCGGTTTCAGCAAACAGATCCAAGTGGCCGAGGCGACCCAAAAGATGCGAATGTCTACGGGCGTCGAAATGCAAATCATGATGCCGGTGGTCAATGCGCCATTCCGGTTTTATTGGGCCTACAATCCATTTCGAGCGGAAACGTTTCTGCAGCAGCCGATCGTCGCTGACCGGTCCTACTTTCCCAATCAAGCGACCTTCCTGCAATCGGTGGCCATCTTCGGGCGAGCCTCTCCCTTCTTTGAGAAGGCGCGCGTATTCCGGTTTACGATTAGCCGGACGTTTTAGAACTCCGCCGCAAGCGGGAAACGATTTGGCCGCGGCTGCGTCCATCTCGTCGTAAGATTGACAAGGAGATTGAGACAGTGAAATTGAACGACTTTCGTCTGCCCGCCGGTTCCTTCTTTGCGGGAATCGTTTGCCTGAGCTTGAGTGGGGTGGCGATGGCGCAGACTCCGCCGGCCAAGATTGGCACCATCAGCATTCAACAGGCCATCGTCGGCACCAAGGATGGCCAGAAGGCCGTCCAACAGTTGCAGACCAAGATTGAGCCAAAACGCAAAGAGCTGGAAGCCAAGCAGGCCCAGATCGCGCAAATGGAAGACCAGCAGCGCAAGAGCGCCAACACGGCGAGCGCCGACACGCTGCGGAAGCTGGGCAACGATATTGAGCAGAATAAGACGTCTTTGAAACGCATGGCCGAGGACGCCGAAGCCGATAGCCAGATGGAACAAGGCAAGCTGTTGAACGATCTGGGCGGCCGCATTATGCAGGTGCTCGACAAGTACTCGCGCGACAATGGCTTCACCATCATTCTCGATGTCAGCAACCAACAGACCTCGCCCGTGCTTTGGGTGGCTAATGGCGTCGACATCACCGCGGACGTGATCCGGCTCTACGACAACAGCGCGCCTTCGACGATCGCCCCCACCCCTGCGGCCGCTCCGGCCAAGCCCGTTCCTCCTGCGGCGGTGCCCCCGGCCAAAAAGACGCCTGGCGCGAAGTAACTCGCAACCATCGCTTGATCAAGGGCTGTCTCCCGGCGGCCCTTTTTTTATGGGTGCCCCCTCGCTTACCGTCAGCTCCCTGGCATTTTGCGGCATACTCTAATGCGGGAGAGAGATATGAACCGAAGAACCTTTGCGAAGAGTCTGCTGGCGGGGCCGGCTGTTTCGATGGCCGTGGCGCAGCAGGCCGAAAAGCGAACCCACGGGCTGCCGCCGCTCACCATCAAAGACGTGAGGGTGATCGAGACCACCGCTGGAGCCCGCTATCGCTGGGTGTTCCTGAAGATCATCACCTCGGAGCCTGGACTTTATGGCATTGGCTCGGCCAACAATAGCTTCCAGACCCAGGCCGTCATTGCGGCGCTGGAGCATCATCTCAAGCCGTGGTTGATCGGCAAGGACCCCCAACAAATTGAGGATCTTTGGCAAAGCGCGCATCTGCGCACCTATTGGCGCAATGGTCCGGTGAATAATAACGTCCTCTCCGCGATGGACATGGCCCTGTGGGACATTAAGGGCAAGCGGGCGGGGATGCCGGTGTACGAGTTACTCGGGGGCAAGGTGCGCGATGCGGTGCCCTGTTATGATCACGTCGGAGGCAAGGACGCGGCCGAGGCTAGCGAAGCAGTGCTGAAGAGTTTGGCGAAGGGTTACCGCCACGTCCGCGTGCAGTTTGGCGCCTATGGCGGCGGTGGATTCATTAGCCCGGGCGTCGGGTCCCGGCCGGAAGGTGCGCGAAATATGCCTGCTTTCGACGAGGAGTTGTACGTCGACTCGGTTTGCAAAATGTTTGAACAGGTGCGGGCCAAGATTGGCTTTGAGGCGAAGCTGTGTCACGACGTCCACTCCCATCTCACCGGGATGAACGCCGCCGAGTTCTGCCGCCGGCTGCAGCCATTGCAGATGCACTTTGTGGAGGACGTACTTTCTCCCGAGCAACTCGCCTGGTACAAACACATCCGGCAGGTTTGCACGACGCCCCAAGCCGTGGGTGAACTGTTTACCCATCCGTTTGAGTATGTGCCCCTGATCACGGAGCGGCTGATTGATTATGCCCGTTGCCGTGTCTCGGGTATCGGCGGCATCACTCCCGCTAAGAAGGTGGCGCATCTGTGCGAGGCGTTCGGCACGAAGACGGCCTTTCAGGAAGGCGGCGAAAACGATCCGGTGAACCAGCTGGCGGCTTACCATGTCGATATCTCCAGCCCCGGCTTTGGCATCCAGGAAGAAAACCATTTTCCGCCGTCCGTTTACGAGGTTCTGCCGGGCACGGCTGAAATTCGCAAGGGTTACCTATACGGCAACGGTAAGCCGGGCTTGGGGATCGACATTGATGAAGCGTTGGCAGCCAAGTATCCCTTCGGGCCCGTACGCAATGGTGGCTCTTATCCGCTGGACCGCGGCATGGACGGCAGCGTGGTGAAGCCGTAACTAGAGGACCTAGTTACAAGACGGCCGGCGGCCAGCGAAGGCCGGACCATGTGATTCCTTGAGCCCCGACTAACTGCTTCAGGTGGTGTTCGCTATGCGCGATGTAGTCGAGCGCCAAGGCTTCGAGCGTAGTCTGAGAATCGTCGCCGATGCGGCAAACCGTGGCGAGCTTCTCGGTCGGAAATCGACTAAAAAGCCAGGCCAAGTGGCGGTTAAAGCTGAGTACCAAATCGAGTAGAATCTGGGGATTCGCATGCGCGTAATGCTGCACCTTGACGTGGGCTTCCTGATCATATCCGGGCCACACCAGCGACTCTTGCGCGAGCGCGCGAACAAAGCGCTGGTGATTATTGGAGGCTGAATCGAGTAAGTGGCCGAGTAACTCGATTCTTGACCATTTATCGGATCCCAGCGGGTCAGTCCAATTGGTGATGGCGCGCAAACGGGGCGCCACTTGGTCGAGCGTCTGACTGAAGTGTTCTATTCCCATTCGATGGTCCCTGGTGGTTTGTGAGTAAGGTCTAAGAATACGGCCGCGATGCCGGGAATAGCGAGTAAGGCCTGGGTGATTTGCGCAGATAGTTCTGCCGGTATCGCCGTCGCCGTGGCGGTCATACCGTCCACCGAATCGATGGGCCGAAGTACAATAGAATCAGGGCGATCAGGCGTGCCGGCCGGAATCAGGACGACCGGAAACTGCCAGATAGTTTGGTCATAGCCGGACTCATCCGAGAGCCGCCGGACGATGGCATCGGCGTGCCGCAAGGTATCCAGGCGCGCACGGCTCAGCGTGCTGGGAAATACCTGTAACTCGGGCACCGGTGTGTGCGATGCCAGGCAGGCTACCACCCGGTTGATCCGCGCGTCGCGATTCGCGATTTCGGTCGCCAATTCATGGTCAACCCGCTCAATAGCCAGCACGGCGCGGTAAGTGCGAGAGTCGCCTTGCACGCCCACCGTCCGAATCGGCAACAGCCAGCCATCTTCTGTTTTTGTTAGCGGCGCTTGCTCGCCGTGGCAAAGGCAGCGAATCGCTAAGCCCGGGCCTGGAAAGGGATGGCGGTCGAGTAAGTCGTCCGGCAGGCCGATTGCGCGGCCCAGCTGCCTTACTTCGTCCTTGTAGAATTCGCGCAACGGCTCCACCAGCCGGTTCTGTTCCATCAGTTTCTGAATGCCGGCCACACGGTTGTGGTGCGTCTTGATCAAGTCGGCTTTCTTGGTGCCGCCGGATTCAATGGTGTCGGGATAGATAGTGCCTTGCCCCAGAATCCAATCGCCATCGAGATAGTGCCCACTCTCCAGGATGCGCTGTTGCACGGCGACAAATTCCTCCCCGATAATCGAGCGCTTGGCTTCGGGATCACGCACGGTATCCAGCTTGGAGAGAAATTGCTCGCGCGCGTCATCGACATTGAACGAGCCTGCGGCAAGGGTCTCAAAGACCGTGCGCACAAAGTCGGTTTCGCCTTCGCGCATCAAGCCGGTGTCGACGTACGTGGCGTGGACCCGTTCCGGCCCCAGCGCCCGCAGGCAGACCGTGTAAGCGACCGTGGAGTCCACTCCGCCCGAGGCGAAAAAGAAGACCGAGCGCTTTCCGGCAATCTCCCGAATCTGCTGTTCCACCACCGGCAACTGGTGCGCGGGCTCCCAATCCTTGTGGCAACCGCAAATATTCAAAACAAAATTTTCAAGCATCCGCTGGCCACCCAAAGTTTGCACCACCTCCGGGTGAAACTGGATGCCGTACAGTCGGCGGGCGTCGTCGCTGATGGCGGCCATGGGGCAAGCAGCGGTTGCGCCCAGCAGG
>JAYVRS010001144.1:0-9600 GCA_043776185.1 Bryobacteraceae bacterium
CTAAATCTCCTGCGAGTGGCCAGCCGAAAGACCTCCATCCACTGACAAAGCGTGGCCGGTGATCCACGCGGCATCGTCCGATGCCAGGAAGCAAATCGACTTGGCCACTTCCTCGGCAGTCCCCAGCCGACCCAGCGGATGCAGCGCCTCGATCTTCGCGAGGCGCACGGCATCATCTAAGATTGGCTGAATGAAGGGCGTTTTCACAAAGCCCGGGCACACGCAGTTCACCCGAATGCGGCGCGGGGCATAGTCGAGCGCCATGTTGCGGGTCAGCGCGATGATGGCCCCTTTGGAGGCCGAGTACGCGGCGCGATGGCGGAAGCCCGTGAGGCCGACGACCGAGGCCACATGCACGATGGCCGAGCCAGCCGTCATCTTGGGCAGGGCATGTTTGGCGACGAGGAACGTACCCTTCACATTCACCGCGAAGACGCGGTCCCAGTCGGCGGCATCCTGCTGGTCCACCGGGTTGCGCACGGCGATGCCGGCGCAGGTGACGAGCACGTCGATGGTGGGGAGAACACTCAGAGCGCGGATCACCGCGGACTCGTCGGTGACGTCGCAATTGGCGCGGTCGAGCACGATCACTCGAGCGCCCTCGGCTCGCAACAACTCGACCGTGGCCGCGCCGATTCCGGAGGCCCCGCCCGTCACTACCGCCGTCTTTTGAGAGAACCGCATGTGGATCAGGCTACACTAAAGATTCCCCATGGAATTTGAAAAAGTCTACGAGCCCCAGCGGTTTGAACCGCATTGGGCTGAATGGTGGATCAGCCACGGCTGTTTTACCCCCAATCCCGACTCCACTGCGCCGATGTATTCGCTGGTGATCCCACCGCCCAACGTCACGGGTTCGTTGCACATGGGCCACATGCTCGAGCACACGATCATGGACGTTTCGATACGCACGCAGCGGATGCGCGGGCGCAAGACGCTCTGGCTGCCGGGCATGGATCATGCGGGCATCGCGACGCAAATGGTGGTGGAGCGCAAGCTGTTGGCCGAGGAGAAGATTACGCGGCGTGAGTTGGGTCGGCCGGAGTTTGAAAAGCGCATTTGGAATTGGAAAGAGCAAAGCGGTGGGCGAATCATTGAGCAGATGAAGAGCGTCGGCGCGTCCTGCGATTGGACTCGTGAGCGCTTCACGATGGACCCGGGCCTTTCCCGCGCCGTGCGCGAAACTTTCGTGCGCCTGTGGGAAAAGAAGCTGATCTATCGCGGCGACTACATGGTGAATTGGTGCCCGCGCTGCGCCACTGCCTTGAGCGATCTGGAAGTGGATCACGAAGAGAGCCAAGGTAGTCTTTGGCATATTCGCTATCCCGTGAGTGGTGTGCCTGGCCGGGACATGGTGGTGGCTACCACGCGACCCGAGACGATGCTGGGCGATACTGCCGTCTGCGTGAATCCCAAGGACGAACGCTACGCTGACTTACATGGCAGGACGGTGCGCTTGCCGCTGATGGATCGTGACATTCCGATCATCTTCGATGAACTGGCTGACCCTAAGTTCGGCACGGGCGTTGTGAAAGTAACTCCCGCGCATGACCCTAATGACTTTGAAGCAGGGAAGCGTAACAACCTCGAAAAGATCAAGGTGATCAACGAGGAGGCTAAGATTACGGCCGCGGGCGGTGCTTACGCCGGCCTGGATCGCTTTGAAGCGCGCAAACGGATTATCGCCGATTTGGAAGCGCAAGGTTACTTAGTGAAGATCGAAGACCATACGCTCTCGATCGGTAAGTGCCAACGCTGTAAGACCACGGTGGAGCCGCTGATTTCGACGCAGTGGTTCTGCCACATGAAGCCGCTGGCGGAGAAAGCGATCGAGGCCGTGCAAAGCGGCCGGACGACGATTCGTCCCGAGAACTGGGAAAAGATCTACTTCGACTGGATGAATAACATCCGCGATTGGTGTATCTCGCGGCAGTTGTGGTGGGGCCATCGGATTCCGGCTTGGATTTGCGCGGATTGCGAAGAGATCAATGTCAGTCGCGAAGATCCTACTCAGTGTTGTAAGTGCGGCGGGGCAAATCTAAAGCAGGTGGACGACGTGCTTGATACGTGGTTCAGCTCCGGCTTATGGCCTTTCTCGACGCTGGGCTGGCCGGACGAGACCGCCGACCTCAAGAGTTACTATCCCACCGAGCTGATGATCATGGGCTACGAGATCCTCTTCTTCTGGTGCGCCCGCATGATGATGCTGGGCATTGAGATGATGGGCGAGGTGCCTTTCAAACAAGTCTTTATTCACGGTATCGTGCGCAATGCCGACCGTACGAAGATGTCGAAAACCAAGGGCAATACGGTTGATCCGCTCGATATGACTTCGAAGTACGGCACCGATGCCGTGCGCATGGCTTTGGTGCAGGCATCCGCGCCGGGCGCTGATGTGATTTGGACCGAAGATAAGCTGCCGGCCTCGCGTAGCTTTGCGAATAAGATCTGGAATGCGGCGCGTTTTCTGTTCCTCAATATGGACCGTGCCGGAGTTACTCCGCAGTTAGTGACGGATCCTGGCCCGGCTGAGAATCTGGAAGACCGCTGGATCCGGAGCCGTTTGAATGCGGCGGCCGAGACGGTCAATCGCGCCGTCGACCAGAATCGTTATCACGAAGTCGGGCAAGCGATGTGGCAGTTCTTTTGGAGCGAGTTCTGCGATTGGTATGTCGAGCTCAAGAAGTTACGTTTTAGCGAAGGATCGGGGCTCGACTCCAACTGGCGTAATATTCTTTTTGTTTTTGATTCGGCATTGAGACTGTTGCATCCGTCGATGCCGTTTATCACCGAAGAGATTTGGCAGCGTTTGCGAAATCAGGGCCCGGATGGGACGGAGTCCATTTCTTTGGCCGCCTTCCCGATAGGCGACGCGTCGCGGCACGATCCGGCTGCGGAGCGCGAAATGGGCATTTTGCAGGACGTCATCACTTCGGTGCGCACGTTGCGCGCGGAGATGAAAGTGGATCCCAAGCTGGCGTTGGACGGCGTACTGTACTCCACCACCGGTGCCGTGGCCTTAGCGGAGCGCGAACGCGAGGCGATCGCCAAGTTGGCTAATGTGAAATTGGAATTGCGAGCAGAAGCGGCGCCCAAGACCGGGGCGGGCACTCGTTCGACGCCCGACTTTGACTTAGTGCTGATGGTGCCTGCCGCCCAGCAGGACGCGCAGATCACACGGCTCACCAAAGAGAACGACCAGTTGGTAAAGAACATCGCCAACACGGAGCGTCAGTTAGGCGACGAGAAGTTTATGGGCAAGGCTCCGCCGCACATTGTCGCGTCGATGCGGCAGAAGCTAGCGGAGTATCAGACGCAACTAACGAAGAATCAGGACGCGCTATGGGCGCTTGAGAACTAATGCATCCTGAAATTGTGGAGTGTGTTCGCCGCGCGCTGGCCGAAGATATTGGTGACGGTGACCTGACCTCGCAACTTACGGTGCCTGCCGATCGGCAAGCCGAGGGTAAGTTCTTCGCCCGCGCGGAGATCACGGTGGCCGGCATTGAGTTACTGCCCCTGATCTATGAGTTGCGCGGCGGCGTGGAGCAGCTCGAGTTACTGAGGCAACCGGGCGATCAGGCCCACGATGGCGAGTTGTTAGCGATCGTACGTGGCAATGCCCGGCGGTTACTCGAATGCGAAAGGGTAGCGCTCAATTTCATGCAGCGGCTCTCTGGCGTGGCGACGTTGGCGCGCCGGTATGCGGATGCGGTACAGGGCACGCGGACTAAGGTACTCGACACCCGGAAAACTACGCCTGGCTTACGTCGGCTGGAGAAGGCGGCGGCGGCGGCGGGTGGAGTTACCAACCATCGCATGGGGCTTTTCGACTACATCCTCATTAAGAACAACCACATCACCGCAGCCGGTGGGGTGCGGGGCGCTCTCGCGGGGACGGCGGAGGCCACGGTGCCCGTCGAAGTGGAAGTTCGTACCTGGGATGAGCTCAATGAGGCGCTGGATGCTGGGGCCAAACGACTCCTACTTGACAACCTGACTCCGGCCGAGGCGAAACGTTGGGTGGCGTACGTGGCGGGTCGCGCGAGTACCGAAATTTCGGGTGGCATTACGCTCGATACGATTCGCGCCTACGCGGAGGCCGGTGCCGACTTTATCTCCGTCGGGGCCATTACCCATTCGGCCGTCGCCGTCGACCTTAACTTTCGGCTGATGTTACTCGGATGAGTATTCGCCGCAATCTTGACCACATCAGCGCGCGCTTGCCACTTTGGCATTTGCATTGGTATGTGACTGTGGATTCGACGCAACTGGAGGCGCAGCGCCTGATCGATGAGGGCTGCCTTGACCACACGGCAATTGTTGCGCAAGAACAGACCAGTGGCATGGGCCGTCTGGGCCGGCGCTGGCACTCGGAGTCCGGCCAGGGGTTGTACTTATCGTGCGTGTTGCGGGTAGAGTTGCCGCCCGCGCATTTGCCGGGCTTGACGCTGGCGCTCGGTTTGGCGGCCAAGCGCACCATCGAAGAGATCGCCGAACTTGATTGCGATTTGCGTTGGCCGAACGACGTGCTGGTGGCGGGCCGCAAGGTTTGTGGCATCCTGACGCAGGTCCACGCCGGCGCGGTGGTGGCGGGTATGGGGATTAATCTGAACCAGCGCGATTTCCCGATGGAGATCGAGGCTATTGCCACTTCGCTGGATCGCGAAGGCGCGAGTAACTTCTCACGCGAGGACTTATTGGTTCGCTTACTGGACTATGTTGAGGAATATACGCAACTCTATTGCCGTGACGGGCGCGACATCGTGTATCGGGCGTTCCGCATGAATTCGACTTACGCACAAGGCAAGCGGGTGATGGTGGAGCAAGAGGGACAGACGTTGCGCGGCGTCACCGACGGCCTGGACGCCGACGGCTTCTTGTTACTCCGCACCGATGACGGCCAGCGCGTCACAATTCTGGCGGGAGGCGTGCGTCCGGCAAGTTAGCGTTTGAATTCGAGGAAGTACTCGGTGGGCAACATTTTCCACTCACGGGTTTTCTTGAATCCCGCCGTTTTGAATTCTTTGACGCAATTGCTTTCCGAGATGCGGTCGCCGAGCGGCGGACCCACCGGAGTGGGGCGTTTATGGAAATCGATAATCACCACGCGGCCACCGGGCTTGAGCGCCGCCGCTAGCTTGGCATAGTAGGCGGGGCGCTGTTCGATATGGTGCAGCGTATTGCAGATGAAGATGGTGTCGATGCTGGCGTCGGGTAAGTGGGGATCGTCAGGCACGGCGAGGACGATTTCCACGGTTGGGGCATTCTTCTTCGTTTGGTCGAGCAGCATTTGGGCGATGTCCACGGCGTAGACCTTGCCCGCGTGACGGGCCAAGCGCTTGCTGAAGTAACCCGTACCGGCACCAATATCGGCGACCACTTCGTCGGGCTTGAGAGCGAGCGCCATCACCACCTCATGCGGCTTCTGCCATTCATCACGGGCCGGATCGTCGAGCACGCGCGCGAATTCCTCGGGGGTGTGGTGCATGGTGTGCTCGATCACTTTCTGGGCGAGCGAGATCATCAAGAACGCTAAAGTGACCATCCCTTCACTATATCGGTGATAATGGGAGCTATGAAACAGTACGCGGCCCCGCCGCCCATGCAAATCGACCCCGCCCAGAAGTACACGGCTACGTTTGAAACGTCGCGGGGCAACATTGTTTGCGAGCTTTACCCGGCCAACGCGCCGATGGCCGTGAACAACTTCGTGTTCCTCGCCAAGGACGGTTTCTACGACAACATCACCTTTCACCGCGTGATCAAGGACTTCATGGTGCAGGGCGGCGATCCGGAAGGCACCGGTCGTGGCGGCCCTGGTTATCGATTCAACGATGAGTTCACCGGTGGCAATTGGTTGAAGCACAAGGTGGGTTCGCTTTCGGCGGCCAACGCCGGCCCCAATACCAACGGCAGCCAGTTCTTCATCACGCACATTAAAACCGATTGGCTGGATGGTAAGCACGTGGTGTTCGGCCAGGTGTTGACCGGCCAGGACATCGTCGACATGATTCAGGGCGGCGACGCGCTGAAGACGATCACGATTACCGAAGGTTAGGCACCCCAACCGCGGTCCAGGCTGCGGTATTGCACGGCTTCGGCCAAATGTTTGGCCTCGACGCGTTCACTGCGCCCTAAGTCGGCGACGGTTCGTGCGACTTTGAGGATGCGGTCATGCGCGCGTGCCGAGAGAGCCATCTTGCGGATGGCGAGCTCGAGAGTGCGCTCGCCCGCGGCGTCGAGCGCGCAGACTTCGCGCAGGCGGGCCGGCGGAATGTAGGCATTGTAAAATCCACGGGCGAGTTGAATAGCGCGCGTGGCTTCTACGCGTTGCCGCATTTCTGACGAGGAAGCGCCTTCGTTCTTTGAGCGCAGGTCCTGATAGGGCACGGCGGGGACGTCGATTTGGATGTCGATGCGATCAAGCAACGGCCCGCTGATTTTACCCAGGTAGCGTTGGATGATGGCTCCGGTGCAGCGGCACTCACGGCTGGCGTCGCCCCAGAAGCCGCAGGGGCAGGGATTCATCGCGCAGACCAGCATCACGCGGGCCGGGAAGACCAGCGACATGTTGGAGCGGGCGAGCGAAACGCTGCCGTCTTCGAGCGGCTGCCGGAGTAACTCGAGGACGTGGCGCGAGAATTCGGGTAACTCGTCAAGAAATAGAATGCCGTTGTGCGCCAAGCTGACTTCGCCGGGCTTGGGCGTGCCGGATCCGCCGCCGATGAGGCCCGCATCGGAGACAGCGTGATGCGGTGCGCGGTAGGGCCGCTCCACCAGGAGGCCGGCGCCCGGCGGCAGCACTCCCGCTACAGAGTGCACCTGGGTTGTTTCGAGCGCTTCGGGAAAGGTGAGCAGCGGCAGGATGGTGCATAGCCGTTTGGCGAGCATCGTTTTGCCTGAGCCGGGCGGCCCGATCATCAGGGCATTGTGCACTCCGGCGGCCGCCACTTCGAGCGCGCGCTTAGCCGAAGCCTGTCCGCGGACGTCGCGAAAGTCGAGGCCATCGACGACGCCTTCGCCAGCGCGACCAGGCGCGGGCACTGCGCAGGCTACGGCAAAGTCAGCGTTGGCCAGGAGCTTGACGACGTCGGCAAGATTGTCGGCCGGGTAGACCTTGACGCCTTCCACGACGGCGGCTTCGTGCGCGTTCTCGGCAGGCACGATCAGGTGAGGAATGCCCTGACGGCGGGCGCAGACGGCAATCGAGAGCACGCCGCGCACGGGCCGGATTTTTCCGTCGAGAGAGAGTTCGCCCACAATCATGGGATCGAACGGCTGCCGGGCCACGTGATTCCGAAAGACGCCCATCGCCCCGAGGACGCCGAGCGCCATCGGCAAATCGAAGCTGGCACCTTCTTTACGGATATTGGCGGGAGCAAGGTTGATGGTGACTGCGCGGCTAGGGTAACCGAAGCCGGAGTGGACGAGCGCGGACTTGATCCGTTCCCGACTCTCCCTGACTGCGGTATCGGGCAACCCGACGGTGACAAAATCGCGATCGGACCCGTGCGAATGCAGATCCACCTCAATGTCGATGGGATGGGCGTCGATGCCAAACACGGCGGCACTCTTGGTTCGATACAGGCTCATATGTTGTAAGTGGGATTTGGCA
The DNA here is from genome assembly GCA_043776185.1 of Bryobacteraceae bacterium. GTDB lineage: Bacteria > Acidobacteriota > Terriglobia > Bryobacterales > Bryobacteraceae > JALHNI01. The sequence continues at coordinate 7,619 of JAYVRS010001144.1, forward strand.
GGGAAAGTTCTCACATATTTTCAGGAATAGCCCAAGAAAGGTCAATCTTCCATGTTTCTTCGCCTTGTAAATTGCAGTAAAGATAAACTTCGTACATCTTTCTTCGCCTCACTGTAATCTTGAGGAGGAGGAAAGAGAGCCATGGCGTCTGCTGTAGTCCGCCCGATAACGTCCACTCCCCGCATGTTTCGCCCCGACCTAGGCGATGATCGCCGACTGGTGGAGCACGAACTGCGGAGCATTTTGGCCCCGCTGGCCTCTTCGGCCGTCAGTGCTTGTATGGAATACGCCGTTTCAGGTGCAGCCCAACGGCTGCGTCCCTTACTAGCGATCCGAACGGCCCGGCTCACCGGCGGTCAACAGGGTCTCACGCTTAGGGCTGCGGCGGCTATCGAGCTGTTGCACTGTGCTTCGTTGATCGTCGATGATTTGCCGTGCATGGATAACGACGCGACGCGCCGGAACCGGCCTTCCGCGCACATCGCCTACGGTGAGTCTACGGCCTTGTTGGCGGCCTTCGGTCTGGTAGCGCTGGCGGCGCGGACGGTGATCGAGCAGGAGACCAGCGAACAATACTGGGGCGGCCAGCGCCGTTTCCAAATTGCCTTGCTGCGGACCATGGATTGCGCCAGCTTGATCGGTGGGCAGGTGATGGATCTTGAACTTACGGGCGATCGACGCGAGCAGTGCCGCGACTTACTGAATGACATGAAGACGGTGCCGCTGTTTCTGCTGGCCATCGAGGCCGGTGTAGCTTACGCACCGGCTCGTCCAGAAACTGCTTTGCCCTGTGGGGCATTGCACAGCTTCGGACGCCACTTCGGGGTGGCCTTACAGATGACGGATGATTATTTGGATGGCGAAGCCTCAGACTTCGGGCCGCTGGAGCGGCAATTGTCCATTACGACCGAGTGCGTCATCCCCTTCGGTGCCGCCGCCAGTCCGTTGGTTGAGTTAGTGGAGTATCTGCATGTCCGTGCGCAAGATTATCGTCATCGGTAGTGGTTTCGGTGGCCTGGGGGCGGCAGTTCGCTTACAAACCAAAGGATATCAGGTTGAGCTTTTGGAAGGTCGGGATAAGTTAGGCGGACGGGCGTACGTCTACGAGCAGGACGGCTTTAAATTCGATGCCGGGCCGACGGTGATTACGGCTCCCTTCATGATTGACGAATTGTTCGAGGGGGCCGGGCGCCGGACCGCTGATTACGTCAAGATTGTTCCGGTCGATCCCTTCTATCGCATTGAATTTCACGACGGGCGCTCCTTTGAATACGGGGGAGACGAAGCGGAAACGGAGCGCCGAGTAGCGGCTTTCGCGCCGGGCGATGTCGATGGCTACCGAGCCATGATTCGAGCGACTAAGGCGATTTTTGCTAAAGGTTTTCTCGAACTATCTGACCGTCCGTTTTTGAAGTTCGGCGATATGCTGAAGGTGGCGCCCGATCTTATCCGTTTGCAGAGTTACAAAACCGTCTACCAGTTTGTTTCCGGCTATATCAAGGATGACTTACTCCGCCGAGTGTTCAGTTTCCACCCGCTTCTGGTGGGCGGTAACCCCTTCCAAACCACCAGCATCTACGCACTAATTCATCATCTGGAGCGCGAGTGGGGAGTGCATTACGCTTTGGGCGGCACCGGGGCGCTGGTGCAGGGGCTGGGTAGATTGTTCACGGAGTTGGGCGGGCGGCATCGGCTGAATGCTCCGGTTCGGCAAATTCTCACTTCCGGCCAAACCGCGACGGGCGTGGAGCTCGAGAGTGGCGAGCAAATTATGGCGGATGCCGTGGTTTCGAACGCCGATATCGCCAACACCTACCGGCTGATGCTGCCTGCTGAGAAACGGCACCGCAACAGCAATCGGCATCTCGAAAAGATGCGCTATTCGATGTCGCTCTTTGTGATCTACTTCGGCACCCGCAAGCAATATCCCGAACTGCGCCACCACACGATTATCCTGGGCGAACGTTACAAGGAGCTGCTCC
>JAYVRS010001145.1:0-9597 GCA_043776185.1 Bryobacteraceae bacterium
AAGATAAGGAAAAAGAAAATGAAACTATTCACTGCAGCCATCACCATGGTTGGCCTGGCGCTCATCGGCGCCGTGCTCACACCAACCGCCCGAGCCGACGCGCTAAACAAGAAAACGGTGTTCACCTTTAGTAGCCCCGTCGAGATCCCGGGGGTCCACCTTTCGGGCTTCGGGGTTTTGCCAGCCGGTACTTACGTGTTCAAGATTCTGGACTCACAATCTAATCGCCACATCGTACAGATCTTCAGTGAAGACGAGAAGACTGTTTACGCCACCATTCTTGCCGTTCCCAATTACCGCCTAAAAGTCACCGACAAAACCGTGATGACCTTCACTGAAAGACCAGCTGGCCAACCAGAAGCCCTCAGGGCGTGGTTCTATCCCGGTCGTAACTCGGGCGAGGAATTTGTCTACCCGAAGGCGAGAGCCATGGAACTGGCGAAGGCCGGTAACATGCCGGTGCTATTCACTTCGGCCGAACTCCCCTCCGAAACCGCAGAAGCGATTACATCGGCCGATCAGCCCACGGTCGGAGATTTGAAGCGCGCCCCCATTATGGCGGTAAACCCGAGCGGGCAAGAAGTGCAATTAGCCGAAGTAGTCGAGGCCCCCCCAGCGGAAGCCGAAGTTCCGGTTGCGGTCGCCGCAGCGGAGCCGGCAACCCCAACGCCAACCCCAACCGATCAAGCGGCCCCCGCATCGGTCGCGACGACAGCGGACACCCTTCCAGCCACGGCGAGTTCCTTGCCGGTCTTTGCCTTATTAGGGTTGCTCGCTCTTGGCGGCGCGGTGGCGTTGTGGGCGGCAGAAAGACACCTCTCCTAACTTTCTCTAACACCGAACGCAAGGCGCACCTTTCGCGGGTGCGCCTTACGTTCGGACCATCGATAACGTCTTAGGGCCGCTGAAGGGATTTTAAATGTTTCACTCATTTATTACATGGCTAATCCTCGGCCCGATAATGCAGATCACTGGCCAGGACCCGCAACCTTTCCGGATCTCCGTGAACGTAGATCTCGTCGTGCTGAATGTCAGTGTGCTCGACCGCAGCCATCAGTTCGTTGCCGATTTGAGCGAAGCTAACTTTGAAGTCTTTGAAGACGGCGTCAAACAGTCGATCCAGCTATTCAAACACGAAGATGTTCCCGTAACCGCAGGGCTCATCGTGGACCATAGTGGCAGCATGCGACACAAGCTGACGGACGTGGTCGCCGCAGCCAGAACGTTTGTCCAGGCCAGCAGTTCCCAGGACGAGATGTTCGTCGTCAATTTTAGCGACAAAGTCACCCTGGGCCTTCCCGCCGCCATCTCATTTACCAGCCGCGCCGATGACCTCGCCCGGGCCATCTCGAACACTCCGGCAGCCGGAATGACTGCTCTTTACGACGCACTCATCGTCGCCCGCACCCGCCTCCAGCGCGGCAGCCGTGACAAGAAGGTGCTCGTCCTCATTAGCGATGGGCGCGACAACGCCAGTAAACATGGTCTGGCGGAAGTGATCGCCATGACCCAACAATCAAAAGTTCTAATTTATGCGATCGGTATCTTCGATCCAGAAGATCCTGATGGTAATCCCGGTGTACTTCGCCGTATTGCCGGGGCCACTGGCGGCGAAGCATACTTTCCCCGCCAACGCCCAGACGTCGTCGCCGTTTGCGAACGGATCGCTCGTGATATTCGCCAACAATACACCATCGGATACGTTTCCCGGATCGCGGCCCCTCCTGGAACCTATCGGACCATTCAGGTGGTCGCCAGGGATTCGGCAAAACGGAAACTCGTCGTGCGGACCCGGCCCGGCTATGTTTCGAGCGATGACTCAGTGCCCCTGAAAGTGAAGGATGCCAAATGACCCGCCAGTCTCTCACACGCGTACTACGTTGGGGCTCCATAACCCTGGCCGCTGCCGCCCTGACCACGTTCACTTACTGTGGATTCGTGCTGACCGAAGCTTGGTTCTTTGGAGAAAAACAACTCCGCAACTTAGAAGCCCAGATGACGAAGCGAGTCGATGTCGCCCGTGAAGCGGCCATCGTACCGGCGGTCTTGCACCTGCCCTCGAAGCCGGTTTCGAACGCCGGCCTGATTGGCCGGCTGGAGATCAAACGCCTCGGTTTGGCGGCTATCGTCATCGAAGGAACTGACGCTGGCACCCTGCGGCACGCCGTGGGCCACATTCCCGGGACCGCCATGCCTGGCTCCTCCGGCAATACTGGTTTGGCTGGGCACCGCGACACCTATTTTCGACCCTTACAAGATACGAAAGAAAATGACCTGATCCGTCTCACAACCACTCGAGGCGTCTTCCGTTATCGGGTGGTGTCCATGAAGATTGTTCACCCGGACGATGTTACAGTCTTAGATCCCATCGGCCGGGAGACACTTACCCTGGTTACGTGTCATCCATTCACTTTTGTGGGCGACGCTCCCATGCGGTTCATCGTTCAGGCGGAACGCCTGCCGTAATGGAACGTCGCTATCAGGTACCGCCGGCAATTGGCCATCAAACTGCTTTAAGGAGTATTTGACCACCAGCGTCGCCGTCTTTCCATGACCATCGTTCCATCAGTTAAGCAAGTGCCATCTCTCGGCGCCAGAGTTATGAACGGCGCAGAAGAAGCCGTAGAATGGTTTGGCGGACTTACTCTATTCGCTGGCAAAGTCGTCGTCGAATTCTTTCGGCCACCCCTGGAATTTACAGAGACCCTGCGACAGACCTTCGAGGTCGGCTGGCGATCCGCTCCGCTAATTATGCTTTCCGGTCTGGCGGTCGGCGGAGTGCTCTCCATCCACACCCGCTCTTCGCTCGAAAGATTTGGCGCCGAATCGATGATCCCCACCGCCCTCGCCTTCGCGTTAGTAAAGGAAACCGGACCGCTCGTCGCCGGCTTACTGGTCTCCGGGCGCGTTGGCGCGGGCATAGGCGCCGAACTCGGTGGCATGCGAGTTACCGAACAGATCGACGCCCTGGAATCGTTAGCCGTCGATTCATTCAAATACTTAGTCGTCACTCGCGTCATCGCCTGCGTAGTGTCACTGCCCTTGCTTACCGTCCTGATGAACTTCGCCGGTCTCATGGGAGGGTTTCTTGCTGAAACGGTGGTCTCCGGAATGTCATTTACTTTCTACTTCCAGACCGCGTTCCGCAGCCTCACATTTTCCGACTACATCCCTCCCACGCTGAAGACCATGGTCTTCGGCTTCCTCATCGGAACTATCTCGGCCTACCTGGGCTATAACGCTACCGGTGGCGCCGAAGGCGTCGGGCGCGCTTCCACGCAGAGTGTCGTGCTCTCCTCCATCTTCCTCATCGTCCTTAACGTGATTCTCGTAAAATTCATCTTCTTTCTATATCCCGGAGTCGGCTAATGAGTAACTCACCTCCGCCGGACCGTCAGTTGATCGAATTCAAGGGCGTCTCGAAATCATTCGGGACACGCGCCGTCTTGAAGGACATCACTTTCTCCATCGCCACCGGTACCGCGTTCGTCCTTCTCGGTCGAAGTGGCTCAGGCAAAAGCGTTACGCTGAAGATGATTTGCGGACTGCTGAAAGCCGATTCAGGTTCAGTCATCGTGGATGGCGTCGACATCACGAGGTTCGAGACTCGCCAGCTGGCACCGACCCGGGAACACATTGGCTACCTGTTTCAGAGTGCCGCGCTGTTCGATTCCATCTCGGTAGGGGAGAACATCGCCTTCCCCCTCCGCCGCCACACTCAGAAGACGGATGCCGAGATTCGCGAACAAGTACAAAGCCTCCTGGATAAAGTGGGCCTGAGTGACCAATACGATCACCTGCCTTCTGAGCTATCCGGGGGGATGCGGAAACGCGCCGGCCTGGCCCGCGCGCTGGCGATAGAACCCTCCATTCTCCTGATCGATGAACCGAGCGCCGGCTTGGATCCGATTACGTCCTCCGAAATCGATCAACTCCTCATCGACATTAAGACCAAGAATAACGCGACCCTGGTCGTCGTCACCCACAACATACCCAGTGCCCGTCGCATCGCCGACCGGATGGCCTTTTTGGAGGAGGGGCGTTTTGTGGCGCAGGGTACCGTACCCGAACTCGAAAATAGTGAAAACCAAATGGTGAGGGACTTCTTGAAGTCGGAGCAGACGGGATAATTATGGACGGCACTAAGAAATTGATGGTGGGGATGTTTGTGGGCGGTTGCCTGCTGCTGTTTGGCGTAGGCTTGTTCCTAATCGGAAATAGCAATCAGTTATTTACTAAATCTTTTCACGCCTACGCGGAGTTTAAGAAGATCACCGGCATTCAGGATGGCGGTAAAGTCCGCGTAGCAGGCATGGATGCGGGCACAGTAACCAGAATCGATGTGCCTGCGCAGCCAGAAGGCAAGTTTCGCATTTACTTTAAGATCGTGGAAAAACTCCATCCCATCGTGCGCCAGGATTCGGTGGTTACTATCCAAACCGACGGTCTGCTCGGTAATAAATACCTCCAGATCGACGCCGGATCCTCGCAGGTACCCCTGGCGAAGGAGAATGCGATGATTCAGGGCCGAGAACCATTTGATTGGGGCGACTTGATGGACGACATCAAGGGCGTAGTGACCAAGGTAAGCGGGATTCTGGAAGGCGTTCAGGAGCAAGTGATAGCTACCTTGTCGGAAGTAAAGAAAACGGTTTCGTCAGCCAACGTCCTGATCAAGGAAGCGCGTCCCCATGTCACCAGCATTATGGCGTCGGCGGACAGGATTGGCTCTAACTTAAACCTGATCATTGATGGAATTCAAGCTGGGCGAGGGACGGTGGGTGCGCTGATCAAGGACGAGGAGCTTCACGCCAGTGTCAAGCGAAGCGTTACTCAGGCCGAAGTGGCCGTCGAGCAGGTGCGGGACGCCACCGCGAGCGTCAAGAAGGTCGTGACGAAGGCTGAAGAGAGCGATATTATTCCTGAGGTCCAGCGGGCCGTCAAAAATCTGCAACTTATCACTTCGCAAGTGAAGGATGCGGTTGATAAGTTCCAGTCGGCGTCCGGCGACGGGGGGGTTGGCGAGAATTTGCAGCGAACGCTGGCTGACGCCCGGGAAGCGATGTCCGACTTATCGGACGACACTGAGGCGCTTAAGCATAACTTCCTGTTCCGCGGTTTCTTTCGCAGTCGCGGGTTTTTCGATCTCGGCGCTCTCACCGTATCGGACTACCACAGTCCCAAATTTGCCAAGGGTTTCAAACAGCATCGTCTTTGGTTCGAGAGCAAGGACTTATTCAAGAAAGACGCCGCCGGTCTGGAGGTCCTCACGGTCGAAGGTAAGGCCCGGTTGGACGAAGCCATGACGGCGATTCTCCAGTTCCCCCGCAACGGTCCACTCATCTTGGAGGGGTTTGCTAGCGGGGCTACATCATCTCAGGAATATCTAATCGGTCGCAGGAGAGCGGTTCTGGCACAAGCATATGTCGTTAGCCGATTTCGTTTACGTCCCGCCTATGTGGGAATCATCTCCCTAGGTCAAAAAGACAATCCAAGCCAGCCGAAAGAGGGCCTGGGAATTGTATCATTCTACAAATGAATAGGTCTTGCGACGTTCCCGGCCCTGACCAGCAAAGAGTGATAGAACGGTTCAGCCTCGCACCTCCAGCTATGGTGGGTCCCAATCCTATCGCTCAGCAAAGTGCCGCTGCCCAAGAATTTCTAGAGCCACTAGACCAACGGTGACAAAGAGTAGGTTCCGCCGCGACTCTGGCACCTTAGCGTCTAATGGGAGGGCGTTAGCGCCAGACTCTTCCCTGCACCGTGGATCAAGCTCCCATCCCAGGGTGATCAGGTTAGTGCCCCGACCGCGTAGTTTTTGAAGCTTACGAGCCCACGGCGTCAACCGTGGGCTCGTTGGGTGTCTGAATCATCCGCTCAGAAAAAATTATATATTACGCGGTCAAAGCACTGATGCTCCCACTGTTTAGGAAGTATGTCCTTTGTGTCATCGCAAGATCCCCTCCCTTACGGTCGAGGTTCTGTTGAATCGGGTTTGTCTTATGGACCAAACAGAAGCCTTACCGTCAGGGAGGAGACCCTACGGCTTCAAAACCAAAGGAACGGTTACGGCTAGTTCTTAGGCGTCGACAAGAAAATAGGGCCAGGAGAAGTACTCCTGGCCCTATTTTCGTTGCGGATGAAGTGAATTAGACTAAGTTGGCTCTAACCATCGGCTTATCCGTCACCGAGAAATCCGCAGAGGCCTCGCCTGCGGAGGAAATATCCGCTGCCCCGGTTTTCTCTAGAATATTCTTGGCACGGGTGGTCCAATCGGAGCTATCGCAATGCACCGAGAGTAAGATGGCGCCGCTTTTAATCCGCCCCTCATAGCGCTTGGCTTCGTACTCAGGCATGCCGTACCCGGTGAGTGTTCCAATGAGTCCTCCGGTGACGGCACCGGCGCCCACTCCCGCCAGCGCGCCCATAATGGGACCCGCTGCGATAAAAGGGCCTACGCCGGGTATGGCGAGTGCGCCAATTCCGGCCAGCCAGCCCAGGGTTCCGCCCAGTAAGGCCCCGGCGGAGGCGCCAGCGGCGGCACCCTCAGGCGCCTTTGTATTCATCTCCACCGCGAAATCTTTGGTGCCGACATTATCCGGAAGCAAAGCCGAAATATCGGTGTTGCGGAAGCCGGCCAAGCGCAAGGCCTCCACGGCGTTGGATGCGTCGTCACGCGTCTTGTAGATACCGAAAACTGAAGTGTTTTTTGCCATGTGAATATCTCCTCTTGTTCTTTCTTTATTTACTTCGTAGGGGGAGCGATCTCAAGTTTCATTCGGCCTGTGGAGCGCCCAAGCTCATGATCAGCAGGGCGCTCGTCCATAGTAAGGGTTGCATCAGACCGCGGCTTTTTCCGCTACGGTGGTGCGGTACGCTTCCCGGCCAGCATCCACTGCGGCCGCAACACTAGCGCTGTAGCCTCCGATGGTCTCTTTGCCCTTTTCCACGAGGCTTGAAGCCTGCTCGGCGAGGTTTGATGCTTGGCGCGTCACATCACGGCCCAGGTCGCGGCGTTGTCGAGCCAAATAATCCTGACCCTCGCTAACCTTGTCGCGTATGGCTTCTCGTGTTTCGCGACCTGACTTAGGAGCCAATAAGATTCCTAGTCCAATGCCGAGGCTGGCGCCGGCGAGAAAAAGAAAGGTGTCGTTGATACTTCGGCTGTTACAGTTATCCATGGTTATCTCCTCTTGTTTTTCTAGTTACTAATGCTTCATTTCATGAAACGAATACCGATTCAATTGGCTCAACAGTGCGGCCGCCGAGGCTGGCACGCGGCCTTTACCGTCGCGTACAATCTCAGTGGTGCTGTAGCGAGAGCCATACAGCATCTGGTTTTCATCAGTATCCTGGCGCAGTGTAGACCCTTCGAGAGCGATGCCCGCAAAAAGCCCGCGGGACCGAGAGTAACCCAGAATTTCCGCGCGCATGAACGCGTCAGTTTCGGCCTGCGCGGTGCGGCCCACCGGACCGGCCATCGCTGAGGCCTCGCCGCCGATCTTGAATTCAGACTTCATCAGGCTCTCTTCACCTCTCGAATTCATTACCAGCAGAACTAAGTCCGTCTCTCCGGCACCAATCTGCAGGCCGATGCTGCCACCTTCGAGCCGGAGGGCGGCTGGATTGCCCCATCCGTTACCGGAATGCTTACGGCAGGAGATGAAGCCTTTGCCATACTTGGCACCGACAATAAACCCGACCTTCTTCAGGCCGGGGATGATGATCACGCAGTGCGAACGCTCCAGCAGGTCTTGAGGGATCGCCTTGTCGGGCGTGGCCATGATCTCTTCGAACGTCATGGACGCCGCACGCAGCCGGTCGACATTTTTTTGTTTAGAGGTCCGGTCCGCCGCGAAGGCGACGGTGGAAAGGGCGAGGGCAGTGAGAATGAGTTTTGAGTTTTTGCTCTTCATATTCACAACCAGAAGCAATCTATTGGCCATTGCCTTTGGCTCAATGAAATCAACACGAACCCGGCGCGATGCGGAAATAACATCCACCGGGAGGCGGCAAGGCTTGCACTATCGGGTCTGGCCCGCTAATTGCTAGGAGCATCGCCGAAGGAGATTCCTCATGAATTGGGATCAAGTCGAAGGAAAATGGAAGCAATTGCAGGGTTCGGCGCGCGAGACGTGGGGGAAGCTCACGGATGACGATATGGCCATGATCGAAGGGAAGAAGGACCAACTGGTGGGCCAAGTACAAGAGCGCTACGGCATCGCCAGGGAAGAGGCCGAGCGCCAGGTTTCCGACTGGCTCTCCAAGCGCTAGTTCGAAAGCACCATTTGACCACCCACGCCGCGTGGCCCTTCAAGGATCGCGCGGCGTTTGTACGTTTTCCGGTACCATGGGAGGTCAATGGAAAGCAAAGGCTCTTTGGGGCGGGTGTTAATTGTCGACGATGACGAACTCTTGCGCAAGAGTCTTTGCGCTATTGTCGCCGATGGCGGCTGGGCTACCGCCGAAGCCGGGGACGGTCACGAGGCGTTGGATTGCCTAACGACCTTCGACGCTGACGTAATTGTCACCGATTTGGTGATGCCGCGCATGGACGGCATCGAGTTTCTGAAAACCCTTCGAGCGGCCGGCGATGAACGGCCGGCCATCGTGCTCACCGGCTTTGGGAGCTTAGATAAGGCCCTCTCCACGGTTCACGATCTGCGGGCCTATTGGTTTCTGGAGAAGCCAGTCAAGACCAGCGCCCTCACGGCCTTGCTGGAACGCGCGATCAGCCATCGGCGTCTCGATCTGGAAACCCAGGTATTAAAGCGAGACTTGGCGAATCGCGGTTTCTTGGGCGAAATGGTGGGCGCATCCAAGTCGATGCAGCAAGTTTTCTACCTCATCCGGCAGGTGGCGCCCAGCACGGCGTCCGTCATGATCAGCGGAGAGAGCGGGACGGGCAAGGAACTGGTGGCCCGTGAAATTCATAAGTTGAGCCCCCGCCGGAACCAGCCTTTTGTCGCCATCAACTGCGCCGCGCTGCCGGAAAGCCTGATCGAAAGTGAGCTCTTTGGCCATGAGAAAGGGGCTTTCACTGGAGCCATGGATCGTCGCCCGGGCTGCTTTGAACAGGCGCATGGCGGCACCTTATTCTTGGACGAGATTGGGGAGATGCCGCTCGCCACCCAGTCCAAGCTGCTGCGCGTGCTGGAGGAACGGCAGGTGCGACGGTTAGGCGGCCGCGCCGAGATCGAGGTGGATACGCGAATCGTGGCGGCCACCAATCGCCCGCTCGACCCGGCCCAGCGGGACAAGTACCTTCGCGAAGACTTGTTCTATCGGATTAACGTCTTCCATATTGAGCTTTCACCGCTGCGCGACCGCAAGGAAGATCTCGCGGCGATTGCCGAGTCGATGCTGGTTTCTCTCAACCGCAAGCACGGCGCCACCGTCTCGCGCATTGAGCCCGCGGTGATGCGCCGCCTGGAAGCGCATCAGTGGCCGGGGAATATTCGGGAGCTGCGCAACGTGATGGAGCGGGCGGTGATTCTGGCTTGGGATGGGCCGATTCAGGACCGTCACCTGCTAATCGATGCGGAATTGAAGACGAACGACCGGCCGGCCATCGCTTCAGTGGTGGAACCGGTTACG
>JAYVRS010001146.1:0-9588 GCA_043776185.1 Bryobacteraceae bacterium
CCGTTGCAGGAGAGCGGGATTATCGGCAAGGGCGGAGCGGCGGGATTTCTGGGCAAAGCGTACGATCCTTATCGCATGTATCAGGATCCGGTGAAGCCGATTCAGTTGGACGATTTATCGCTGCGGAAGGATGTGCCGGCGGATCGCCTCAAGGATCGATTTGCGCTGCTAAAGGGAATCAACGGTTCGATGCCCGATCTGGAGAAGGCGTTGGGCTCTTACGCGATTGACGAATACTATGGCAAGGCGTATGACTTAGTACTGTCGGGCAAGGCGAGAGATGCCTTTGATTTGACTAAGGAAAAGGATACGGTGCGGGAACGTTATGGGATGCATACGTTTGGGCAGAGCACGCTGATGGCGCGACGATTGATTGAGGCGGGGACGAAGTTTGTGCAGGTGAATTGGCCGTCGGTGGCGAATGGCGACCCGGAAACCACAGCCTGGGATACACATGCGGCGAACTTTGGGCCCTTGAAGAATCTGCATTGTCCGAAGCTGGACCGTTCGTTGTCGGCGCTGCTGGAGGATATGGATCAGCGCGGGATGCTGAAGGAGACGATGGTGGTGGCGATTGGCGAGTTCGGGCGTTCGCCGAAGATTGGCGTGTCGACTTCGGGTAACTCCAATGCCCCGGACGGTCGCGATCATTGGCCGTATTGCTATAGCGCGGTGGTGGCTGGGGCCGGTATTGGGCGCGGGGTGCAGTATGGCGAAAGCGACGCGACCGCGTCGTCGCCGAAGGAGAAGCCGGTGCATCCCAATGATTTGCTGGCGACGGTTTATTATGCGTTGGGAGTGGATCCGGATATGGAGATTCGGAATCATCTGAATCAGCCGCGGGAACTGGTGAAGGGCAAGATTGTGACGGATTTGTTTGGTTAGGGCGAAAAGTCGCTGACGCCTCTGGTATCCTGACGCGAAGATGACTATCAATTGGCATGGTGTGTTTCCGGCGGCGACGACTCAGTTTCACGTGGACGAGAGCCTGAATCTAGAGGCGACGCTCGCCCATCTGGAGGTGATGATCCGGGCAGGCATTCACGGCCTCATCATGTTGGGGTCGGTCGGCGAAAATACGGCTCTCAGCTATGACGAGAAGCTGGAGGTGCTGCGGGCCGCCAAAGCCGCGGTGGGCGGACGGATCCCGTTGCTCAGTGGAGTGGCCGAGTTCACCACTGCCACGTCGTGCCGTTTCGCGAAGGACTGCGAGCGCATCGGCATTGATGGCCTGATGGTGCTGCCCGCCATGGTTTACAAAGCCGACGGCCGTGAGGCTCTGGCCCACTTTCGCACGGTGGCTCGCGCTTCGTCGTTGCCGGTGATGATTTATAACAATCCACCGGCTTACTTTGTGGATATTACGCCCATGATGTTTCAGGACTTAGTGGACGAACCCACCATTGTGGCCATTAAAGAGTCGTCCGACAATGTCCGTCGCATCACTGACTTAGTAAATACGGTGGGCGACCGGTTCTTACTCTTTTCGGGCGTTGATGACTTAGTCCTAGAGTCCGCTATGTTGGGCGCCCAGGGTTGGGTATCGGGGTTAGTCAATGCCTTTCCCGACGAGAACCGCGTGCTGTGGGAACTCGCGATGGCCGGCCGCTGGACGGAGGCGCGCGACTTATACCGCTGGTACACGCCCCTGCTGCACTTAGACACCAAAGTGAAGCTCGTGCAGTACATTAAGCTCTGTATGGTGGAAGTGGGCCTGGGCAGTGAAACGACCCGCGCGCCGCGTTTGGCGATTGAAGGCGCGGAGCGCGACGAAGTGCTGCGAATCATCCGTGGGGCGATCGCTGCACGGCCCGACCTAAAGCTTTACGCATGACCCGGCTTTCGGTAATTGACTCGCACACGGGTGGCGAGCCCACGCGCATCGTGATCGCGGGCGGGCCTGACCTGGGCGTGGGCGACATGGCCACTCGGCTAACTCACTTACGCGACCACCACGACTGGTTACGCGCGGCGACGGTGAATGAGCCGCGTGGCTCCGAGGTTATCGTCGGCGCTTTGCTGTGTGAACCCGTCAACCCGGCTTGCGCGGCCGGCATTATCTTTTTCAACAACGTCGGCTATCTGGGCATGTGCGGACATGGCACCATGGGCCTGATGGTGACGCTGGCGCATCTGGGCCGCATCGGGCCGGGCGCGCATCGCATCGAGACTCCGGTGGGCGAAGTGACCGCTATCTTACACCCCGAAGGCGATGTTACGGTGGGCAACGTGGTCAGTTATCGCTTGGCGCAGCGAGTGCCGGTCACTGTGTCTGGCAGCGTGCCTGGCTATGGCTTGCTGCATGGGGATATTGCCTGGGGCGGCAACTGGTTCTTCCTCGTCGATGACCACGGGCTCGCCGTGCGACTCGATAATCTAGGGGCGCTAAGCGCGTGCGCCCAGGCCATTCGAGCGGCCCTGACCGCAGCGGGCATCCACGGCGCTGACGGCCACGAGATCGATCACATCGAACTTTTTGGGCCGTCGGAGAAGGGCGATAGCCGCAACTTCGTGCTTTGCCCCGGCGGCGCCTATGACCGTTCGCCGTGTGGCACCGGCACCAGTGCTAAACTCGCCTGCCTGGCCGCCGATCATAAGTTAGCTCCGGGCCAAGTGTTCCGCCAGGAGAGCATCGTGGGGAGCGTGTTCGAAGGCCATTACGCGGTCGAAGCGAACGGCATTCGGCCTACGATTCGCGGCACGGCTTACATCACCGGCGAGGCGACGCTGTTACTCGATCCGCGAGATCCTTTCCGGCACGGGATTCGCTCTTGAGCACCGACGTGGTGATCGCCGGGGCGGGTATTGTAGGCACGGCCCTGGCTGACGCGCTGGCGAGCGCTGGCGTCTCGGTGACCATCGTGGAGCGGGCCCAGGTGGGCGGCGGTGCCACGGCCGCAGGCATGGGCCATGTCGTGGTGATGGATGACTCCGAGGCTCAGTTTGCGTTGACCAAGTATTCACGCGATCTATGGCAAGATCTGGTGGCGGAGATGCCGGCCCAAGTAGAGTATGACCCGGCGGGTACTTTATGGGTGGCGGGCGACGGCGACGAGTTACAAGTCTGCCATCAGAAGCAGCGCTACTATGCCGACCGCGGTGTCGTGACGGAGTTACTCGATGAGCATCAACTGCGCCAGGCTGAGCCGAACTTAGCGGTGGGATTGGCCGGCGGCTTGCGCGTGCCGGGAGACAGCGTGATTTACGCGCCTTGCGCCGCGAAGTGGCTCTTAGATAGAGCCACGACGCGAGGCGCCAAATTGGTGACGGGCGTCGTAGAAGAATTTGAGTTAGGAGGCGTAAGACTCTCGGATCGACGCCTATCTTGTGACGTAGCGATTTGCGCGCTCGGGACGGCGGCGACCCAGTTTTTTCCTAAACTCGCCATGAAGCCGCGCAAAGGGCACTTAGTGATCACCGATCGTTACCCGGGTTTTGTGCGAAATCAGTTAGTGGAGTTAGGCTACTTAAAAAGCGCGCATAGCCACGCCACTGAGTCCGTCGCCTTCAATGTGCAGCCGCGCCGCACGGGGCAGGTCCTTATTGGCTCCTCCCGGGAGTATGAACAGACGGGCAGCGAAGTGAACGGCGCGCTTTTGCGGCAGATGCTGGAACGCGCGGCCCGATTCATGCCCGGCTTAGCCGGCCTCAACATTCTGCGCATTTGGACGGGATTTCGCGCGGCTACGCCCGATAAGTTGCCGCTGATCGGCTTACTGCGAGCGGGCGTCTATCTGGCCACCGGTCATGAGGGGCTGGGGATTACGACGTCGCTGGGAACGGCCCGCATTCTGGCCGACCAAATCTTGCGCCGCCAGCCCGCGATACCGGTGGCACCTTACTTGCCCGGCCGCTTTCGAGGCCAGGAGGCGGGGTGAGGATTAGCGTCAACGGCCGCCCGCTCGACGTCCACCGCGGCACGCTGGTGGCCGTGGCCGTGTATCTCGCCGGCGAGACCGGCTTTCGCCGCTCAGTAACCGGAGAGCTCCGCGGGCCCTTGTGTGGCATGGGAGTTTGCCACGAGTGCCGGGTGCGTGTCGATGGCGTGGCACATGTCAAGAGCTGCCAGGTTTTGTGCGACGACGGAATGCAGATCGAGACGGACGGATGAAACGGTTTGCCCTTTTCTTTTTACTCGCCTTGACCATCCTCGGCCTCAAAGTTACCTTTGGCAGTGTGGGGGCCGGCTTCGTCGACCCGATCGGGAAGATTCGCGCGCAGGACGAAGCGGTTTACAGCCACACGGCGATCCGCATGGCCACGCAAGGTGACTGGCTGACTCCGCATTTTCTGGAGCGCTTTGCTTTATACAAGCCGCCGCTCTTCTATTGGTTGACTGCCTTAGCCGTGAAGTTACTCGGCATCTCGACGATCAGCTTGCGCCTGGCTTCGATACTCGCCACCGCCGCGATGATTGCGCTACTGGCCGTGCGCACCAGGACTTGGATGGCCGCGTTGGTGTTACTTACTCTAGCGGGCAATGAATACCTGGCCCGGCTCAGCGGACTCGCGTTAACTGACGCTTTGCTGACGGCTCTTTTCGTCTTTGCGATGGACGCCTTACGGCAGGACGATGCACTTACTACCGAGCGATCCGCCTTGATCTTCGGCGCGTTCACTGGCTTGGCGATCCTCACCAAGGGCATTGCGGGACTCTTGCCGCTTATCGCCCTGGGTGCGCATCAATTGATTCGATTAATGCGGCGGCAGTCGACCGCTTCCGCGCAGTCACTGGCCCTGGTGGCGGCGGCCGCTTTTGCGGTGGCCGCCCCCTGGCATCTATACCAATGGGTGGTGCATCCGCGATGGTTCCTGGCCGAGTATGTTGGCGTCGAGATTATGCGATATGGCTTGGGCGCGCCTCCGCAAACCTCCAGCGAATCGACGGCCATGTTTTATGGGTGGCGCTTCTTGCGGCTGGAACCGGCGCTGGCGTTGGTGGGGCTGTTGGCGCTGGCGACCAAGCGATCGGCCGTCCCCCTCTCGATCGCCGTCACGGTGGTCGCCGCCGTCTTTGGCTATCAGTACCGCAACCTCTCTTACTGGCTGCCGCTCATTCCGGCGTTCGCCATGGCGATCGGCGAGCTGATTGATGAACATCCTAAGCTGGCGATGATCGGGCCGGTGGCGCTGCTGTCCCTGCTGACGCCGGGCGAGTGGCGCCGATCCGCCGATCCGCCTTTGCCGGGGCTGGCGACGCTGCGCCAGTACTGTGGGCAGTCGCGCGCCAATCAGCTCTATATTCTGGGGACACCCGATGAGTTCCACGCCGCTCTGCTCCCGCTGGCGCATGCCCCGCGCTACATTTTCATCGCGCCGACTCCCGAATACGGGGCTACCGCGCTCGACTTTCACGCCTTAGGCATTACGAGAACGGTGGAGGAAGAGTTGGCAGGCACGCCGCCGAAAGAAGATGGGTTGGCTTGGGGACTGGCTGATCGTCGGGCATTGGGCACCGTGGTGCTAGCGCGAGACATGGAGGATCTGGGCAGATTCATCGCCGCTCGACGGACGGCTGATTTCTTGTTGCCAGCGGGAATGAGAATGGCGGAGCGTCAGAGCGCTCCGCCACCGAAATGGTCTTGTTCGCTGTAGAGCTTTTAGGACATCGCCACAGGCTTGCCGGTGTTGGACGGAACTTTCGGCGCAGCAGCCGCTTTCGTCTTGCGTGGCTTACGCTTCTCCGGCGGAGGAGTACGATCGCTCTTCCGCAGATTCGGGAGAACGATGGTCAGAACGAACTTTTTCTCACCATGCTCATCGAACTTAATCGAGACATGCTCGTCAGTGCAGATTTGAACGGAACCTAATCCGAACTTGACGTGTTCCACTTGGGCGCCCGTGGCGAAGGCAGGTTTTGCCGCCATATCAGATGAAATCCTCTGACTAACAGGTTAACAGGCCCAGGTACTCCATGGCAATGTTTGCACGTAAGTATTTTGGAATGTTGATCTTACCGCTCTGGACGAAGGGTCACCCGTTCCAGTTGCATGGCCTCCGAGCCCTTGACATTCGTCGTAATTTTCAACGATTGCTCTCCAGCGGGCAGGGCGAAGGCACCGGCGGCGTGGGGTTTGAAAACCCAGTCGCCGCCGGTGGGCGCGATCTTCCCGGTGAGCTTTTGCGTGCCCACGGTGATTACATACTCTGCCGCTGGGTCTGGACGGCCGCCCTTGCCGTAGGTAATCTCGACGCGGTATCGGCCGGCGTGCGGAGTGGTAAAGTTCCAGGCCGGGACGTCGTCGGGACGAGTCCATTTGGTGACGAAGACATGGCCGAGCGCGTTCTCTTTCTTCGCACGCTGCTCGAAACGGGTCTCGATTTCGCAGGACTCGGCGCCTAGCTCAATGACGCCCTGCCGATTCGGTTTGATCGAAAACGGCAACGTCACTGGCGTCGTGTCGAGCTTCAGCGCGATCACCGTGGCGATGTCGTTCGAGGGCTCCGCCGGCAAGGTGAGGATGACATCGTCGTTCTCCTTCTTGATGCCCACCGTGGCGTTCGGCTGCCCCAGGACCCGGGCCGAGAAGACCGGATTTTTAATGCCGGGCAACCGTAGCTGTCCGTCCTTGGGCCACTCAAAGACGTGCAGATAGAGGTTGTTGTTTTTCACGGTGGCGCGGCCGAAGAACGGCAGCCGCGCGAACGGGCTGGCAGTGGTGCCGTAGATGGCTTCGCTATTTACTTTCATCCAACGGCCCATGGCTTCGAGCCGCTCGACGAACTCGGATTGAATGCGGCCATCGGGCGTCGGCCCGACATTGAGGAGTAAGTTGCCGCCCTTGCTGACTACTTCAATTAACATGCGGACTAAGTCACGAGACGTCTTAAACTCGGTCTCGTATTTGTTATAGCCCCAAGAGTCCTGATTGATGGTGACGCAGGATTCCCAGAGTGCGGCGTTGCCCTTTGGGTCTAGCACGCCGGTGGCTGGTACGAATTGCTCGGGAGTACCAAAATCGCCGCGACTGCCGGCCTGGCGCTCATATAGGCGGTCATTGATCAGCGTATTCGGTTGTAAGTTACGAATAAAGTCGTAGACTTCGTCGTCGCGTTTCAAGTCACGTAGTGTATGTTCCCATTCGCCGTCGAACCACATCATGGAGACGTCGCCGTAACTAGTGAGTAACTCGCGGATCTGGGCCTTCATGTAATCGACATAGCGCCCATTGTTGCCGCCTGCATTGGGGGTCTTCGACTCCCAATCGCGGCGGGGGCGATAGTCGGGATGATGCCAGTCCATGATGGAGTGATAGAAGCCCAGGCGCATGCCCTTGCGTTGCGCGGCGTTCGCCAATTGCTTGAGGGGATCGCCGGAGTAGGGCGTGATTTCCATGTCGTAATCGGAGACCTTTGATCGGAAAATACTGAAGCCATCGTGATGTTTCGAGGTGATGACCATGTACTTAGCGCCCGCGTTCTGTGCGATGTTCACCCACTCTTCAGCGCGGAAATTCACCGGATTGAACTGCTGGGCGTACTTGTCGTATTCGGCCTGGGGAATCTGAAAGCGATGCCGTGCCCACTCATGGCGGCCGATGACCGAATAGGCGCCCCAATGGAAGAAGATGCCAAATTTGGATTCCTTAAACCACGCCAGCCGCTCGGTTTCGCTGAGTGGCGGTTGCGAGGGTTGGGCAAACAGGGACAGGCCGAAGAGAAAAGCGAAGAGTCGCATAACCCGTATTCTATCGGCTTATACGCCTTCGGACAGTATGCTGGCGATGCTGACGAATGTGAACTGGCTACGCATCTGCTCAGCAGATTCACGGGAGAGCTCCCGTACAGCTTCCGAGACGATCGAAACTTGGTAGCCGCGGTCGCGCAGGCCCAGGGCGGCGTTCAGCACGCAGATCTCCGTCACCACGCCATAGACGACACAGTGATCGGCGTCGAGCGCGGCGAGCAATCCCGGCAAATGAGGACTCGTGAAACAATCCAACGATTGCTTTTCGAGGATCATTTGCGGGGCTATTTGGGGGGCCCCGGCTCGTTGCGCCAGCAGTGTGCATTCGGGCTTGCGCTGGCCCAGTGTACCGGCCACGCAGTGGGGCGGCCAGAGCGCAAACTCGAGGTCGTTTTCAGCGTGCGCGTCGACGGTGGAGATTAGCGGAATGCGCCGGGCGAAGGCGTGGTGATTCAGCTGGGCGATCAGCGGCACCAGATGCTCCGCCCCGGGCACGTAGAGTGCGCCCGCGGAGAAGAGGAAGTCCATCTGAGTGTCGACGTCAAAGAATACGGTGGGCACGTAGGTTGTCGCTCACTTCGATGGTACGCGGAGTGCGGGGCCGCTGGGCGCAGCGCTCGCGGGCGATGGCGGCGGATTCGGGCGCGTGGATGGCTTCACCATTTTCGATCACTGTGACGAGCAACGGCTCGCCATCAGCTTGCTCGGCCGCGCCGGTAATCAAGTCGCGGTGAGCCTGGCGATAGACCTGCTTCGCGCCGCTGATGGTGGCTTTGCCGGGCGAACGCTTTTCGGGATAACGCACTCGGCCCTCGCTCTCATACTCGACAAGTTTGTAGACCGCAGCGAGCGCCGGGGCGTCGGCGGAGGTGGCCAGATGAGTGCCCACGCCGAAGGAGTCGACGGGGGCTTGGGCGGCGACGATGGCGGCGATCTTGGCTTCGTCTAGATCGCCGGTGATCATGATCTTCACTTCGGTTAGCCGCGCCGCATCGAGAATGCCGCGGACCTCGCGCGAAAGAGTAATCGGGTCGCCGCTGTCGAGGCGCACGGCGGCGAGCGGCAAGCCGAGGGCCGCGGCGCGTTGCGTACCCTGCTCTGTATCGTAAGTGTCGACTAACTGCACCGTGTGTGGGCCGAGTAAGTGCTGTAACTGGCGAAAGGCTTCTCGCTCGTCGTCGAAGGCGAGGACCCAGGAATGGGCCGAGGTGCCGTATACGGGTAAGTCAAAGCGCTGGGCGGCTAGGACGTTACTCGTGCCGCTGCAGCCACCGATATAGGCGGCGCGGGCGGCGAAGAGTCCGGCGGAGGGGGAGTGGGCGCGGCGGGTGCCGAACTCGACCACTGGGCGACCTTGGGCCAAGTCCACTAGCCGAGCGGCTTTGCTGGCAATCATCGTCTGAAAGCTGACGGTCGCCAGGAGGAACGTCTCCACGATTTGCGCTTCGATGATGGGGGCGCGCACGGTGAGCAAGGGCTCGCCGGCAAAGGCGACCGTGCCTTCGGGCATCGCGCGTACGCTGCCCGTGAATCGCCATGTTTCGAGGTAAGTAAAGAACTCGCGAGGAGCGTTGGCCATCACCGGCAGTTTGCTCAGCCAGGCGATCTCCTCCGCGGTGAATCGCAACTGGGTGAGATACTCGACGGCTTGGGCCAGGCCGGCGGCGATGAGATAGTCGCGTTCCGGCGGTAGCCGACGGACAAACAAGTCGAAGGTCGCAATTTCACTTTGCTTACCGGCCGCGAAATAACCGGCGGCCATCGTGAGCTGGTAAAGGTCCGTTAATAGGACCGAGCGCTCGTCCACTTACTTTTTCTTTTCCACTTTTTCCGGTTGCACGCCTCGGGCGGCGGATTGTAACTCGTCCACCACCTTACTGTCGATTTCGTAGATGGCGGGC
>JAYVRS010001147.1:0-2855 GCA_043776185.1 Bryobacteraceae bacterium
CTCAATCTCGAAAGTCCTCGTCCCCGAGGACCTTTCAGACCATTCTGTGGCCGGCCCCCGGCCATCCCGAACATAGCAGACTGTCCCCCTTAACCCCCCCAGTGCCGGGCGAAGCGCCGGGATACACCGACGGGCTGCCACGGGGTGGTACCCTTCTGTGAAAACGGGGATACGCGTGGATGCGCTGATTTGCCGGACTTTCGACAAGGAACTCGTCGATTCCGAGCTGACCCTCATCTTGGACCAGATTACGCCAAAGTCCGCCTCCGCCTCGTGATTTCTTCGTCCAGGTGCGGTCTCTCCGTTCACGCGTTACCCTGGTGCAGTGCGCCCTTACCAGCGTGACCCCGTGCCGCCATTCACAAGCCCAACTGGGCGACGGATCGAGCATCAACCGTGCGACTCCCGTGCAGATGATCAGCAATATTTCGACGCTGTTCTTCAGTCCGGCCTACATTGCGGCCGGGACGCGCGCCAGCTTCGTCCTTTACGGAGTCGAGAACGATCTGTAAGTCGGATCTCGACCGTCCATTGAAGGGGATCCGCGACTTGGAAGTCGCGAATCCCCTTCGCTTTGGCTAGTAGGTGCTTCTTACTAATTACTGGTATGTCTTCGGAGACACTCTTACCAGGATTCCTTCGACCCGCCTGGACATACCACGAGTCCCACAGAACTGTCCGTTCTGAAAGAAACTCGTATCGCCCGTTCCTTGAAGGTGCGCCATATAGACGACGTTGAAGTTAGCCGCTACGGGCCCCGTAAGTTGGATGGCGAACCCTTCAAGACGCCGGCTTTGCCCTCGAGTACCGATGAATTGCCCCGCATTTACAAAGGGCACGTCAGCGATGCCCTGCAGATGAGCCATGTAACGCATGCCAAGGCCAGGGATTAGAGGATTAAATTGCAATTGGAAACCCTCCAGGCGCCGGGATTGACCGCGCGTTCCCGCAAATTGGTCATCGCGCGAAGCAACGTCTCCGATTCCCTGAAGATGAACCAGCACGTCGAGCTTAAGATTCGAAGTGTCGTAAAGCGGAGGAGCCACCTGCGAGGGGTGCTTATAGGTCTTGGGCAGGCCCGGCTCTCCGTCCGCGGGTGTGAACCAGGGCCTCGTATCATGAAACACGCCAAATTGGTCTACCGAGTGCCCAGTTGACCAGGGTTCGATATTGCCGTTAAGGCTAACTCCTTCCGGCCCATAAACGAAGTTAGCGTCGAGTCTCTGCGGGTGAGCGGGATCTGTCTGCCAACGAGCGTAGAGCCGATCTACATTTGAGTGCAGCAAGAACACAAACGGATCGCGGAACGAAGTGTGTTGTGAACCCATGTTGACGAACCCGTGCATGGAGTTATGCACCCCTTCCAGGAGGCCTCGCATCGCGGGGTAATTCGCGGCGCTCACGATGGCGTTGTCGCCCGCCACCGACGCGGGAACCGTGCCCAACTGTCCGACTCGTCGAACCACTGAGCTAGGTGGGTCTGCCGGATTGCCTGTAGCAATTCGATCCAGGACGGCGGCGGGAACGTAATAGCCGGCGCTTAGCCAGGGTTCGCCGATCACAGCGGAAGGCACGCCTCCATAGCCCATAAAACCCGGCGTGAATAAGTTCAACACGCCGGTCGTCCCACCGCCCAAATTCGCGTTGGGAATGGCTCTCGGATCTTGCGTCCAATCCCAGTAATGGAGGGAGAGCTGTGGGTTGATCTGGCGCAGCATTCCTTCCAGCCGGTTGACAATCTCCCGGTGCCACGGCACAAACTCCGGTCCCCCGTGGACATGAGTAGCCTGGTGGATTTCGTCCTGTTTGAACCACCAACTCACGCCGCCCGGCGGCGTATCCGTTCTGATACCTGGAAAAAACCGCTGGTTCATCGCGACTAGTGCATCTTTCAACATAGTCCGCTCGGCGGGCTCCACGTGCGCAATGTTTCTTCGAATTCCATCGCCTAGTGCCATTGGGCTCCTCACAATCTGCTGGAATGTAACACGATTGACTATGTAATTCAAGGCTTATGTTGAGTAGTATTTCTAGTCATCGAATCGCCTCACTAGGAACTCACAACAGTGAGGTGAATTGCCGCGTCGATAAGCCATTCTGTGTCTAAATTATGGACGGATAACATCGCCAGGTCGTACCAGAGCATCTATTAATTTGACTGGTTCAATGAGACAGCGGATCTGCTCCGTGCCGGCATCCGATGACCAAGCAATCAGCGCATCTACGCGTATCCCCGGTTTAACGCCAACCTCCTCCAATCAAAGGACCTATCGTCGCCAAGATGCGGTGGACCGCCACCCCGCCGCATTTTCGGGCCTCATCCATCATGACCTGACTCTGCGAACGATCCCTGGATCCGTGCTCCCCCAGCCATGCATGGCACCGGCCGGTCGGCACCGCCGGTCCTGCACCGACGGGCCTGGCTTTTCGGACATCGTAAACTCAGCTCGGCTGCTCGTCGCCGCCATTGGCGGCCCAGGCCCGGCAAACGGGCAGTCCCCCTAAACGGGCTGCCTCGTACGAAGCGGGCCACGTCACCACTGATGAGCCGGCCTTAGCTGTCGCGAACACGGCTATGAGATCTTATCCATCTAGGCTCCCTACCCGTTGTTCGTTGCCGATGTGACCGAAATCGATTCGGTCCTATGCTGGCATGAGACAAGACTCGGGCTTACCCCACCGCACTTTGCGGTGTAGGATAGTGAGACCATCAGGCGGTGCTCAGAGAGCTCCGAAGAGGAGGCCTGCTGAGGGTGGCAACGTTCGCGGAGTGTATGCAACAGCTAGGCCAATATCAGATCCTGGACAAGCTGGGCGAGGGCGGGATGGGTACCGTATACCGGGCCCTGGATACC
>JAYVRS010001148.1:0-2843 GCA_043776185.1 Bryobacteraceae bacterium
CGAATGATTTCGGCGGGCAGGCGAAAGCGGGGTCCACGGGCGAGCAGGCGGTTTTCGGGGTCGCGCGCCGTCAACTCGAGCGAAGCGGCGGAGTCTTGCCGGTAGACGGCGGAGAGGACGATGCGCTTGACGAGAGCTTTGACATCCCAACCGGAATCAATGAATTCGCGGGCGAGCCAATCGAGGAGTTCAGGGTGCGAGGGAGAGTCGCCTTGCACGCCGAAGTTCTCGCTGGTCTTCACCAGGCCCTGGCCGAAAAGTTGCTGCCAAAAACGATTCACTACGACGCGCGCGGTGAGTGGATGGTCGGGCTTGGTGAGCCATTGGGCCAGACCCAAGCGATTTTTGGGCGCACCCGGGGGCCAAGCTCCCAGGAGTTGTTCCGGGACGGCGGGCTGAACAATTTCACCAGGCAGATCATAAGCGCCACGCTTGAGTAAGTGCGTTTCGCGCGGCGTGGCAAGTTCCTCCATCACCATGACCGTGGGGACTTCGCGCTGCAACGCCAGCCACTCGGTGCGGGCGGCAGTAAGTTCGCGATCAGCGGCGGCGAACTTAGTATCATGCTGGCGCAGGAAGGAGTCGCGCAACCAAGCGGTCTCAATGGGAGAAGCCGGCGCTTGGCGGTTGGCATAGGGGAGGGCGCGGCTGGTGAATAAGTTAGTAAGTTCGGTGTCGCTGAGCGCGCGAGTGTAAATGGCTAGTTCGTCGAAGCGTCCGTTATAGCGGCCGCCCTTGGGGTAGTTATCCCAGCCGACCCGGAAGCGGGTGGGCGAGGGCTTGTCGGTCTTCTCGTCGGGCAACGAGCAGCCATCATTCAGAATGCGGATGGGCAGTTCGCGGCCATCGACGAAGATCCTGACCCAATTGGCTTCGGCGCGCATCGCCTTCTTACCCGCCGCGCCCTCATATATTAGGGCGACGTGACGCCACTGGCCGGCGGTGAGTTGAGCGCCTTCGGAACGTACACGAATGGAGTAGGACGGGAAGCGCTGGCCGGAGCGGAACTCGAGTTCGCCGCCAGCGAGCCGGAACTCGATACCACTCGCATAGCCCACTGAGGCGGGGTTGCGCGAGTAGTCGATGGCCGAGAGGAGCGGGGCGTCGGCATCGCTCGCTTCGGGACGGAGCCAGGTGCTGAAGGTGAGCGCCGTACGTTTCGAGAGGGGCACGGCGGCGGCGAGCGGCTTGGCGTCCTCCACCTGGCAGGCCTTGCCGCTGATGCCTTCGACGAGCTTGAACTCACCCGCCGTGTCGCAGTTGAGCTCGAGAGCCGCACCGGTGGGCACGAGCTTCAGTTCAGTTGGCTGGGGCCCGCGATAAAACTTGTAGCGCGCCTCGGCCTGATGGGTGAATTTCGCGATGGAGGCTTCCAGCTGCCGCAGCTTGGCCTGCTGGGCAGCGGTGGGCGCGGGCATGAGCGGCGCGGCGTTGGCGACGCGGCCGTCTTCGCCTACCTCCGGCACGTTGTTGAAGAAGGCGTAGAACTGATAGTGGTCGCGCTGGGTGATGGGATCGTACTTGTGGTCATGGCAGCGAGCGCATTCGAGCGTGATGCCGAGCCAGGCCATACCGAGCGTGCGGACGCGGTCGGCGACGTATTCGACGCGATACTCCTCGTCGATGATGCCGCCTTCGGAGTTGATGACGTGATTGCGGCCGAAGCCGGTGGCGAGGCGTGAATCGAGGGTCGGGCGAGGGAGTAAGTCGCCGGCGAGTTGCTGAGTAATGAAACGGTCGTAGCGTAGATTCTGATTGAAGGCGGCAATCACCCAATCGCGCCAGCGCCACATGGAGCGGGCCGAATCGTTGTTAAAGCCGTGGGTATCGGCGTAACGGGCGACGTCGAGCCAATCCATGGCCATGCGCTCGCCATAGCGGGGCGAGGCGAGCAGGCGATCGACGGCGGCGGTGTAGGCGGCCTCGCCTTGGCGTTTGACGTGGGCGGCGAATGAGTCTAGTTCGGTGAGCGTGGGGGGCAAACCGGTGAGGTCGAGCGAAACGCGGCGTAACCAGGCGATGGGCGCGGCTGGCGGGCTTAGCTTGAGGCCATCGGTGGCTAGGCGCTGGCTCACCAGAAACGCGATGGGCTCGGTGTTCTTCGGCCCGGTGTTTTTCGGCATGGGGGGCCGGACGGGCGGCACGAAGGCCCAGTGTTGCGAGTAGGCACCGCCTTCCTCAATCCAGCGTTTGAGAGTCGCGATCTGGGCGGGCGTGAGGCTGCGGTTGGAAGAAGCGGG
The DNA here is from genome assembly GCA_043776185.1 of Bryobacteraceae bacterium. Taxonomy (GTDB): domain Bacteria; phylum Acidobacteriota; class Terriglobia; order Bryobacterales; family Bryobacteraceae; genus JALHNI01. The sequence continues at coordinate 2,241 of JAYVRS010001148.1, forward strand.
CGGCATGCGCCGGGCCTTTTGGTCGCTGGTGATGCGCTGATAGATGGCGCTGGAGTCCGGGTGGCCGGGCACCAGCGCGTGACTGGCGGTCGCACCGTCGAAGGTATCGAGGCGCAAGTTGGCCATGCGCTTCTGGCTGTCCTGGCCGTGGCAGTGAAAGCAATTCTCGGAGAGAATCGGACGAATGTCGCGTCCGTAGTCGAGGCGAGGGGCAGCGACGGCCAAGTTGAGAGAGAGCATCGCGAGCGCGAGCGGATGGAGATGAGTAACGATGCCCTTATTGTGCCTCAAAGTTGCAGACGTCCAGGCTGCGGCGGAATTATGGCTTCTTTTCCTTCAGTACTAACGGCGGATAGTAGTCGCCGGTGGACTTCTGAAACTTGTCCATCCAACGCTTGCCAGCCTCATTGGTGAAGCTCCAATCCTGACGGTGATAGTTCCAGCTTTCTGGATTGAGCTTCTGGGCCCGTAGCCACCATTTCTGGGCCAACTCGGGCTGCCCTTTCTGGTGCAGCGAGACCGCCAATTTGAAGCTCGCTTCGGCTTCGCCCTCTTCGGGACTGCGGCCTTTCATGCGTCGGCGGTACTCGTCATCGGACATGG
>JAYVRS010001149.1:0-2836 GCA_043776185.1 Bryobacteraceae bacterium
ACCTCTTGCAGTGCGCCCTTGAAGTCGGCTGCTGAGATGTCCGGAAGCGGTTCAAACGGACTAAACTCGCCCACCAACTCAGTCAATACGAAATGCTTCACGCGTTCGAGCCCCGCATCCAGGTACAGGGCGGCGATGAGGGCTTCGACGGCATTGGCCAAGAGAGCTTTTTTCTCGCGCCCGCCGTTCACTTCCTCGGTTTTTCCCAAGAGCAGGAATTGCCCTAGGTTGAGTCGCTGGGCGGTGCGATGGAGGTGGCTAGCGTTGACCAGCTCGGCCTTCATCTGGGTGAGCCGCCCTTCCGGGACGGCTGGGAAACGGCGGAAAAGGTACTCGCTGACGATGAAGCCCAGCACCGAGTCACCCAGGTGTTCGAGCTGTTCGTTTTGGTCGCAAAGGGGCGCCGCACCGCCCACGCGCTCGGCGGCGAAAGAGCGGTGGGAAAGGGCTTGGCGCAACAGCATGCGGTCGGCGAAACAATGCCCGAGCCGATATTCGAGAGGGCTGAGATCAGGTTCCGCAGGCCGCCGCAAGGTCATTCCCTTTTACGGCTTCGGTGCCGCAGGCGGGGCCGGCGGCGCAGCAGCCTTCTTCTGCGCCATCAGAGCCTTGACGCGCTCCTGGGCGGCGGCCTGCTTGACGATCGGCACAGCATCGGGGCTATCCTTCACCTTGTCGAGCAAGGGCAAGGCTTCGTCCCATTTGCCTAGTTGGTTGAGCGCCGAAGCGAGGCGCAGCATGGTGGTGGGGTCGGGCTTCGCTTGCGCGGCGAGCGCGTCTTTGTAGGACGCAGCGGCCACGTCGTACTTCTTGCGGACGGTGGCCGCCATGCCCAGCGCCTCGTGACCCTGAGCGATAAAGTCCTTGCGGGCAGCCTCCCACTGTTCATCGCTGATGGTGGGATTTGGCTTGGGCGCGGTCTTGGCCAAGGCGATGCCATCTTTGGCAAACTTATCCGCTTTGCCGAGTTTTTCGTCTTTGTCGAAGTCGAATTCCTTAGTTTTGGACGCGTAGCCGGAGGCCAGCATCAACATGACGCCGTACATTTGCGGATCGGCCTCTAAGGCGCGCTCGCCGTAGATCACCATCTTTTCGAAATCGTTCTTGCTCTGGCTGGCCGCGGTCGCGATATAGAGCGCGAGCGGTTTGAAATCGGTGTCGGCGAATTTCGTTAGTAGATTGTCGGACGCCGCGATGCGCGCATCGTCATCGGCGGCGGCGAGCATGGCGTTGAACGCGTCTACTTCCTTTTGTGACTTTGGTTTCGGCTGCTTGGTGCTGGCCGACTGGCCGAAGAGGGCTCCCGCCATGGCTAGCGCGGCTAACGCGCGCAAGAATCGCTGCATCATGTTTTCAAATTTCCTTTAAATTTAGTTTTCACTATTGTCGCTTTTTTTTGGCCTCGGTTAAAGCCTGCTCCACTAAACTGCGGGTCTTGGGGGAGATGCCGCCGGTGGCGAGCGCACTATCGAAATGGCGCAGGGCTTCGTCGGGGGCGTTGGAGAGTTCGGAGAGCCGGCCCAGATAGTAGTGCGCCCAGCCTTGGATGCTGCCTTCGGGCGACGTTTCGAGGGTCGTCTCAAATAGCTTGAAGCCCGTTTCGGGGTCCTTTTGCAAGGTGGCGATCCGGGCGAGGCCAAAGTAAGCGCGCCCATGCCACTTCTTGTCGTCGGTCTGCTTTAACGCCCCCAAAAGCAATTCGCGCGCCGGAGCCAATTCTCGTTTTTCGATCAGTAAATCGGCGTCATCGATCGTTTTCGCTACGCCAGCTAGCACGGGAGGCGGGAGTCCGGGGGCTTCTACGACGCGGGCTTTGCGCACGGGTTTGGTTTTGACGAAGTCGACGGCCTCCAGCCGTTTGGCTTCCTTGCGCAGATTGATGCCCTTGATCAAATCCGGAAAGTACAGCCGCAGGGAGATCTCTTGCTTTTCGTATTCGGGCAGCAGTTCGGCGAAGGCGGGGGTGAGGATGTAGCCTTCCTTCAAGGCCGCGTCCACCAATTGGCTTCGCTCGGAAGGGCGAGCCAAGCGAGACTCGATGGCTTTGCTGAGCGAGGCGGCGGTGAGCAGCAGGAAGTCGGACTTATAGTGGTCATCAAGCGCCGCCGAGGCTTGGGCGTAGTCGATTAAACCCCGCTTCTCGTTCAGCTGTTCGGCGTACTTGAGCGTGAGCGGATCGATCATGAACTTGAAGTAGGCATTGCGCAGATAGTCGACTTGCGGGTCGGCCGAGGGCGTCAGCACGACGTAGAAATCGTCCTGGTAGTTGCGATAGTGGATTTGGTTGGGCGAGCCTAAAAGGTCGACATAGACGCGAAAGGTGCGTCCCAAGGTGCTGATGCCAGGGTTGCGCATATAGCCGTTGACGTCGTTCATCATGCGACTGGCCGGTTCCTGGTAGCGTTGCAGCGCGGCCTCGAAAGTGGCTTCGTTTTGTTTGTAGAAGGTGTCCATGTCGGCTTCGCGATGGAAGCGCGAGATCAGCCGCTCGAAGCCAGCCAGCTTGGCGACATCGGGCGGTAACTCGTTTTCGCTGAAGCGGTATTCGAACTCGGGGACATTTCGCGTGGAAAGAGCGAAGGAGATGTATTGGCTTAGTTCCTGCGCCGGGTTCTTTTGGCGATGATCGGCGAAAAATCGGCGGAGCTCGGGCAGCACGCCCGGGTTCTTCTTGGCGATGTAGTCGCGGGTGAGCTGGCGCAAGGGATGGGTATTGGGCGATTCGAGTTCGCTGTCAAAACCGGCCGCGTTGATCGCGGCGATGACGCTGAACAGCCGCGGGTCGACGTCGAGCTGTTGGGCAGCCAACGGACCGGCCACCGTGAGGCAGAGAACG
>JAYVRS010001150.1:0-2835 GCA_043776185.1 Bryobacteraceae bacterium
AAAAAATCCCCTCTGTTGCAACTGGCCAAAAAGCGATTTCGAACGGTTAAGAGAAATTTCATTCACCCAACTCCCGCAAGCACGCTGTGGAGTCCGTTCTGATCACTTAATTGCCTGCTGCAACAGAGGGCAGGTTTTAGAGTGACTTCATCAATTCGTTCATCATCATAGCAAAACGAATGCCACTTTTGTCACAAGGTCAACTCAAAGAAAACAATCGCCTTCGGAACGGCCGTAACCCCCATCGTTGGGGCAGCCGTCTACAAAGCTGTGTCCATGTGACACACTGGAGAGCGATGGGGCACCGGATTTGGGCAAATGGGCTGATTTTACTAGTCGTACTGCCATTCGTGAGTACTGCGGCGGAAGACGATTACAAGGTCTACACGGAATCGCCACGCATTTTCCTGAACGCCAAACGGTTGCGGTTGCTGCGACGGGAAAAAGAACGTTTATCAATTCGCTGGCAACAATTTGAATTATTAATGGCTGGCAAGGCCCCGATGCCGGAGTCTGGGTTCGCTTTGGCGCTCTACTCGAAGGTGACCCAGTCACCGGAGCCGTGCCAGCGGGCTCTCGCCGGTCCTCCTGCCGACACGCGACAGACCGCCATTGTGGCCGACTGGTGCGGACCCAACGCCACGCTGACGGCCCGGCTCCAAAAGGCACTCGCCGCGCCAATTACCTCCGTCACCGGAGCGCGCGACCGGGCAATCGCCGCCATCGCCATCGCTGACCAGGCCCCGCAGGCCTCGGCGCGCGCCTTGGAAGAGCTGGTGGAGAAATGGTGGCGCCGCAATCTGGCCCCCAAACTTCGCGCCGGCGGCCTGGTTCCGCGCCAGGAAACCTACGCCTTACTCGAATTGCTGCACCTGCTGCGCGACAACCTCAACATCGACCTGCGCGACGACGCCGGCACGTACTTTAAGGAATTGCCGCTCTACCAAATCCTCAGCTATTACCCCTCCCCCTTTCCGGCCACCGAAAACGAATACCGGGTGCCCTTCTTCACCAGCGACGGCGAGCCTGACCTCACGCAAGCCGCGCTCTCGCGGGCCTCGGAGCTCGCCATGGTCGCCTACGATGGCAACCTGCTGGAGAACCAGTTCATTCAAGGCTGGGCGCTGCAAGACCGGTTTCTGATGCGCGGCACCTTCGGCATCGTCTATGAGTTTCTATGGGCCAATCCCTACCAGCCCGGCCTCTCCTTTCATCACCTGCCCAACCTCTATCACGACAAACGCGGCGGGCGTCTTTTCGTGCGTTCCACCTGGGAGGAGGACGCCTCCTACTTTTGCTACTACGAAGGCCAAATTCAGTTCTTCGAGGACGGCAAGCGCAAGCGGCTCGTGATGAAGGGCAACTCGGCGCCCATCCAAGTGGGGGGCGTCAACCTGTTCTCGGCGCAAAGCCCGATGAAGTTCGTGGTGGACCCGGTGAAGGAAGAGGTTGAGCCCGGCGAGCGCGCCGTGGCGCACAAGCTCTATTACTTTCTAGTGAGCCTCAAACCGAATGCGCGCTTCGATATCGAAGTGGATGACGAGGAGTTGCAGGAGGCCACCACCGACACCGGTGGCATTCTCGCCTTGGTCTTTCCTAACCCCGCTGCCCCGCGCACGGTGAGAATCCGTGAAACGCCTCCTCCTTCACGGCGGTAACAAAGTTGAAACATTCTGAGCGCGGGGTCGTCTAGAGCCTCATGCACGTGGCAACGCTAGCGCTTGATACGGTCGGGCGGCTGCGGTCGTCCGAACGCGCGGCCGCATTCTATTTTGTCTATGTCAGCGCACTGGCGATCATCTTGCCGCTCGCGGGCGAAACACGCCTGCGGATCTGGGGCGTTAACCTGCTGCTCGGCGGATTGTTCGCCTATCTCAGCCACGCGCCAAAGGCGTTGCGCGACTGGCTGCCGGCCGCGCTGATTCTGCTCGCCTACAAAGAGATGGGTTGGCTGGCCCAGCCGCACTACGACATCAACCGTGAGACGGCTTGGGTCCAGTGGGACCGGCTGGTGCTGGGCCATGGCGGCGTCAAGGCCCTGATCGAGTCCGCTGGACCGGCCATTCCGGGCTTGCTGGAGCTATGCTATCTGCTGGTCTACGTGATGGTGCCGGTCTCGATCGGCCTCGCGACGATCTACGCGCGGGACCGGGTGGAGCAACTTACGTTTCCTTTGTTAGTCACCTGCCTCCTCACCTACGCGCTATTCCCATTCTTTCCTTCCGAGCCGCCGCGCACCGTCTTCCCCACCGACCTGGTCCCTACCTACCAAACCCTGTTTCGCCAAATCAACTGGTACATTTGCGGCGGCTACGGCATCCACACCAGCGTCTTCCCCAGCGGCCACGTCTCGAGCGCCATCGCCGCCACGGTTGGCGTCTACCGGCTGATGCCGCAGCGGCGCTGGGCCTGGGGCACGCTAACGCTAGTCGCCATCGGCATCTTCATCGCCACCGTCTATGGCCGCTATCACTATCTGGTGGACTCGCTGGCCGGAGCCTTGGTAGCCGTGCTGGTTCTAACGTCTCTACCTCGGCGGCGGGGGCCATCCGACGACCTACTCGCTAACTGATCGTCAACACCGGATGGCATCCAGCCCGCCGCGCCAGCGGTGGGGCACATTCCTTTAGTGGCAATGTGAACGGGCTGCTGGACGGCGCGATATCCTGGACAGATGTCTGCGAAAGAGATTTATCAGATTCGGCTGACGCTGGGGGGGACCACGCCCCCCATTTGGCGACGGCTATTGGTTGCAGCCAATATGACTTTGCCGCAGTTCCATGACGTCTTGCAGATCGCGATGGGTTGGCAGAATTGCCACTTGCATGAGTTCTC
>JAYVRS010001151.1:0-9496 GCA_043776185.1 Bryobacteraceae bacterium
TCCGCTTCGCGACCAAGGTCTTCGGTGAAGTGCTGGGCCTGCCCGCAGTACACTTCGAAGCGCTGCCGCTGGGACTGCGCGGAGGCGTGCGCCAAATGGACCGCGTGGTGTTTCACCAGAAATCGTGATATCATTTCCTCAGTCTGAAATTTCAGATGAGAGGCTCTGAGTCATGTCCCGTTTTGCCATCCTGTTTTTGGCTCCACTGCTCGTTCTTGCCCAGCAGGGCACCGGCACGCTCTCGGGCGTCGTCACCGATCCTCAGGATGCGGTGATCGCAGCCGCGAAGGTGGAGGTCTCGAACATCGACAACGGCGCGGTGTTTCGCACGCAAACCAACGGGCAGGGCTCCTACACGGCTCCGGGCTTGGCGGTGGGCCGGTACGAGGTGCGGGCTGAAATGGCGGGCTTCAAGCGCGCCGCGCGCTCGGGAATAACGCTGCAGGTGAATCAGAACGCCCAAGTGAATCTAGTGTTGCAGGTCGGCCAATTGGCCGAGACCGTCGAAGTAAGAGGCGAGGCGGCTTTGGTTGATTCCACATCGGCCACCGTCGGCACCGTGATCGAGAACCGCCAGGTGCAGGCCCTGCCGCTCAATGGCCGCGGAGCGCTGGCCCTCACCCTGTTGACGCCCGGGGTTTTCTCGAATGCCGGCCCCACTAACTCCGGCTTCGGCGACCGAGGCATTCAGATCTCTTCGCTCTCCATCAATGGCTCACCCAATGGCATGAACAATCAAATGCTCGACGGCAACAACAATACGCTTTCCTACGTGGGCGAAGTGGGTGTGCCTCCGGCGGTGGACGCGGTGGAGGAGTTCAAGGTGCAAAGCGGCACGATGTCGTCCGAATTCGGGTTCACCGCCGGCGGCGCCATCAATCTGGTTACCAAGTCCGGCACCAACACGATCCACGGCACACTGTATGAGTTCTTCCGCAACGACAAGCTGGATGCGCGCAACGCCTTCGCCACCGTGCGCCTGCCCTTCCGGTACAACCAATACGGGGGCACCGTTGGCGGACCCTTCATCAAGAACAGGACCTTCGGCTTCTTCAACTACGAGGGCTATAAGTTGCGGCGCGCGACGCCCCGCATTGCGACGGTGCCGATCGCCCAGTGGCGGCAGGGCGACTTCTCCAATTTGGCCAACGCCAACGGCGTGCAGATTCCCATCTACGACCCCAACACCGTTCGCCCCAACCCCAACGGCGGCGGCCAGATTCGCGACATCTTCCCGGGCAATCGCGTACCCCAAGGCCGGTTCGACAGCATCACGCCCAAGATCCTCGCCTTCTGGCCGCCGCCCAATAAGACGCCGATCAACCCGTTCACCTTTAGCCAGAACTTTCAAGATTCGGGCCGTTCGCTGGTGGACTGGCAGCAGACCAACTTCAAGGTAGACCATCGCTTCAGCGACGCAAACTCCCTCTTCGTCCGCTACACCTCGGCCCAACACGCGCCCTTCAGCGACTCTTTCTTCACCGACCCCACCGTGGGCGAGAACCGCACCGACAACCAAACCAATCGCAATGCCGTAGTGAGCGATACCCATACGTTTACTCCCACACTAATCAACAGTCTCCGCGTGGGGCTGTCGCGCCAAAGCTTCATCTTCCAGGCCATCAACTTCGGCCAGGGCCTGCCCCGCAAGCTGGGATTGCCCGCCATCGTGCCCAATGACCAGATGCCGCAGTTGAACTTTGGCTTCGGCTCCATCGGGGGCGGCGCGGCCGGCACCCGCGGCTCGCTCAACTGGGACATACAGGACATGGTGACCAAGATCTGGGGCAACCATTCATTAAAACTTGGCTACAACCATCGCATCCTATACGGGGGCAATCTGCAAGGCGCCGCACTCTCTGGCGGCTTCTCATTCGATGGCCTCACCAGCAACCCGCAATCACCGGCGGGCACTGGCAGCAGCATGGCTCAATTCCTGCTCGGCGATGTGAATAGCGCCGGCATCGACAGCATTCTCGGCAACTCCTGGCACGGCTTCTCGTCGAGCGCATTTCTACAGGATGACTGGAAGGTGACGCGGCGTTTGACCTTCAACCTCGGCCTTCGTTACGATTTTCAGCAGAAGCCTTACGAGCGTCACAACGGCCACATCAACGTGGACCTGAAGGCGATTGAACCCATTACCGGACGGCCCGGCACCGTGGTCTACGCGGGCCGCGACGGCCAACCGCGCTCATTTTTAAACGAAGACTACAACGACTTTGCCCCCCGCGCCGGCTTCGCCTACGATATCTTCGGCACCGGAAAAACCGTTATTCGCGGCGGCTACGGCATCTTTTACCCCGCCATCTTCTACCGCGAGTTCCTCGGCAACCCGCAGCTCTTCTCGGCTACGCGGACCAACTACGTTGCCCAGGGCGTCGGTCTGCGCGCCTTCCGGTTTCAGGAAGGCTTCCCCACGGCTCCCATCACCTCGCCGGGCGCTTCGGCCGGACCAAGCGCGTTACTGGGCCAAGGCATCAATCTCCGTGAATCCGACCCCACCACGCCGCTCTCGCAGCAATGGGATGTCTCGCTGCAGCAACAGTTGGGCGATTGGCTGGTGGACGTTACTTACTCCGCCAACAAAGGTGCCCACTTCACGGCAGCTGGCTATAACCTCAATCAGATCGATCCGCGGGTGCGCCAGCAACTCGGGCAATCTCTGTTCGATGCGGTGCCTAATCCGCTCGCCGGCAAGGTGCCCGGCGGACTCGGCGCGGCTACCATTCAACGCGAACGCACGCTGATGCCGTATCCGCAATACACGGGTGTCACGGTGACCAACCCGCGCCTTGGCAACTTCAACTCCCATCTGCTGCTGATCAACATCAAACGCCGCTTCAGCCGGGGGCTGTTGGTGAATATCTCGTTCACCGGTGGCAAGAAGATTGCCGACTCTACCATCGTCCCGATCGACTTCGGTCCGGTGGAGCAAACCAATGACAATGGCTTCCAGGACGGCCTCTATAACCGTCGCTTGGAAAAGGCCGTTGACCCCACCGACGTCGCCCGCCGGAGCGTCATCAGCCTGATCTATGAGCTGCCGTTTGGCAATGGCAAGCGTTGGAATCCTGGTAACAGCGTGGCCCGCAAGTTGGTCGGCGGATGGCAAGTTAACCTGATCAACGTTGCCCAAACCGGCGTTCCCCTTACGGTGCGCGGTGCCAACAACTTCCAAGCCGACCGGCCCAACTCCACCGGCGTCAGCGCCCAACTCGACACGCGGACGCCGCAACGCTGGTTCGACACGTCGCAGTTCGTCAATCCGCCCGCGTTCACCGTCGGCAATGTCGGACGGACGATACCCGACGTTCGCCATCCCGGGGCCTTCAATATCGATTTTTCGATGATCAAGGACACGCAAATCACCGAGCGCATCAAGCTCCAGTTCCGGGCCGAGGCGTTCAACCTCACCAACCGGGTGAACTACGGCTTGGCGAACGATGGTTTTGGGGCGGGTCCGGATGGCCGCAACGCCAGTGCAACCTTCGGTACAATTGCCTCGTCGCGCGATGCTCGTATTGGCCAACTGGCCTTGAAAGTGATCTTCTAAACTCATGCTGCTGATTCTGAATCTTGCGCTCGCCGCCTCGTTCGCTTCGACGGGGTTTATCCGCATTCCGCCGGAGGTGAAGCTCGGCGCGATGTCGGCGGTTGAGGTTTCCCGGGATGGCCATATCTACGTGCTACATCGGGGAGAGCCGCCGTTGCTGCAGTTCAACCAAAAGGGCGAGTACCTAAAGGGCTGGGGCGAGGGTATGTACAAGGTGGCCCATGGCCTGAAGACGGACCGCGCGGGGAACGTTTGGACGACGGATAACGGCAATCACGTTTTGCGCCGATTCTCGCCTGATGGCAAGTTACTACTGACGCTGGGTGAAGTGGGTGTGGGCGGCGGCGGTGACCAACACTTCAAATCGCCGGACGATATCGCCTTCTCTTCGAAGGGCGACATTTATGTGGCGGACTCCGGTAATGGCCGCATTGTGCACCTGGATGCGAATGGCCACTTCGTGAACCAGTGGGGCAAAAAGGGCAAGGGTCCGGGGGAGTTTTCCACCGCCCATGGCTTGGCCATCGACCACAATAACCGTGTTTATGTGGCCGATCGGGGGAACAATCGGGTGCAGGTGTTCGATCCCTCGGGTGCCTTTATTGCGGAATGGGGCGGTTTCGGCAATCCGTTCGGGATGTTGGTGTGGGGAAAGCAACTGCTGGTCTCCGAAGGGGACGTCAACAAGATCTTCCATTTTGGCCTGAATAGCGGCAAAATAGAGGAACAGTGGGGCGATGCCCAGATGCTGCAACTGCCGCATCTGATGTCGTCCGATCGCCGGGGCAACTTGTATGTGGCCGAAGTGAACGGCAAACGGGTGCAGATTTTCCGGAGGCGTTAGTGACGTATTTACTGTTTCTTATATTGGCCCAAACCCCAGAGCTCGAGCGGGCGCATGCGCCGATGATTGAGCCGACGGTGCAGAAGGCCAAATCGGTTTCGGCGATGACCGTTCGGTATTCACCAGCGCGGGCGACGCCGAGTGCGCCGGTGACCCACCGCAACTTCATCGACACGCAGATCTTCGGCCGGATGAAACGCGATGGTGTGCCGCACGCTCCGCTGGCTGACGATGAGCAGTTTGCCCGGCGCGCCTGGCTGGATGCCACGGGACGCATTCCGCCACCGACGGAATTGGCGGTATTTCTGACGGACCGGGATTTGAAGAAGCGCGACCAGCTGATCGACCGGTTGACCGATAGCGACGCTTTCATCGATAAGTGGACTTACTATTTCTCTGACTTATTCCGCGCGGGCCAGCGCATGGGCTCCGGGTTGAATTTGTTCAACTTCTGGCTTCGCGAGTGGCTCAAGCTCGACCGCCCCTATAACGAAGTGGTCACCGACTTACTGACCGGAGCCGGCAAAAGCAGTTTCTCCGTCCCCGCCGGTATGTATTATGCACGGGACTTCGTCAAAGCCAAGGATGATCCTGAGGCTGCGGACGCTCATGATCTGGTGAACCAGCCTGACACGGTGGACGAGTTCACTGTCACTTACGCGAAGGTGTTTTTGGGACTGAATCTGGCGTGTATCTCTTGTCACGATGGGGCCAAGCATTTGGAGAAAGTGAATCTGTTTCTTACCTCCAAAAAGCGTGACGAGTTCTTTGGCCAAGCGGCTTTCTTTGGGCGGACTCGGCAGATTATGAATTGGGAAAACGGTTACCAGGCCAACACCGAGTACACGGTCGATGATGTTGGTAAAGACTATGACCCGAAGGCCGAGTCGATTGTGCGCGTGCCTCGCCGGGGCGGTGACGCCTCGCCGAGATTCATTCTGAGTGGCGAGCGTCCCAAGCCGGGCGAGAACCATCGCGACGCTTTAGCGCGCATCCTGACGGGCCACGTGCAGTTTCGGCGGGCCTTTGCCAATCGCGTCTGGTCGGAGCTGATGGGCTTTGGCATTGTCGAGCCCGTGGATGACTTTGACTTACTGAAGCCCGAACAGCCTTCGAACCCGGTGTTGTTGAATGCGCTGGCCGACGACTTTGGCCGCCACAATTATAGCTTTAAGCATGCGGTGCGGACGATTATGAAATCGAGCGCCTATCAGCTGAGTTCGCGGTTTGATGGGGAGTGGAAGGAGAACTATGCTCCTTACTATGCGCGTAAGTATGTCCGGATGTTGACCGCGCCTGAATTGCACGATGCGATCGCGCTGGCCACGGGCCGGCCGGGTAAGTTTTCGAGCGGCACGGAAAAGGTAGGAATGGCGATGCAGATGCCCGAGCCGAAGAAAGCCGATGCGGAGGTGCAGGGCTTTATGAAGACTTTCGGCCAATCGAACCGGGATGACATGCCGAAGAAGGTGCCGCCGTCATCGTTGCAGGCGATGTTACTGATGCAGTCCCATGTAGTGACTGATCGAGTTGACTCGTCGAAGGGAGGCATCTTGAAGACACTGCTCGCCGCTGAGAGCGACAATAGCCGGGTGGTGGAGCAGATCTTCCTGCACACGATCTCGCGCAAGCCGACTCGGCCGGAGACGGACGTGGCGCTCAAAGCGTTGGCGGTTGATCGTCGTCAGGGAGCGGAAAATCTGCAATGGGCACTGTTGAATAGTCCTGAGTTTATCTTTAACTACTAACATGAAGCAACGTATATCCGACCTCTTCCCCGCGCGGCGTGACTTACTCAAGTTGGGCGGGTACGGTTTATTGGGTGCCTTTGTGGACCAGGCGATGATGCCGTTGCAACTGCGGGCGGCCGGACGGTCGAATCCGCGGGGCACGGCGAGATTCTGCATTGTGATTGAATTGGCGGGCGCGCTCTCTCATATCGATAGTTTTGACTTTAAGGAGAATGAGGGCACGCAGAAGGACTTTGACGTCCGGCCCATCAAGAACGATCTCTACCTGAGTCATCGGCTCTTTCCGGAGCTGTCGAAGGAGATGGATAGGGTGAGTATTGTGCGCTCGATGAAGAGCCATGAGGTGGTGCACTTTCGGGGGCAGTATTACACCCAGGCGGGACGGCCGTTGAATCCCGCGCAGGCTTCTGAGATTCCGAGCGTGGGTTCGGTGGTGGCCATGGAGTTAGAGAGCCAGCGGCGGCCCGGCGACACCTTTCCGACTTATGTGGGCTGTGGGCTCGATACTTCCGGTTGTGGGGCGCTTTCAACGGGATTCCTGCATCCGCGGCACTCAGTGTTGGATGTGAATCTCAAATCGGGAGCGGGGGCCGCACCGTCGTCGAAGGAAGCCTTGGCGGTGTTGGCAGAGCGCTACCGTTTACTCAAAGAGTTGGATCGGGTGATGACGCCGGCGCGGGGCGGCCGTGACCGTTCGTTTGGGACGTTCGCTGACTTCCAATCATCGGCCTATCAGATTCTGGGCGACCCACGGTGGCCGCAGGCCTTCGCGCTGGGCAAGGAAGAGACGGAGCGATACGGCAATAACGAGGTGGGGTTAGGTTGCCTACTGGCGCGTAACTTAGTACAAGCCGACGCCGGCACCCGTTACATCCACATTGTGCACCCGGATTGGGACCATCACCGCGATATCTACAATCACACGAAGAAGTCGAATCACTATATTCGCTGCAATGAGTTTGACCGGGCCATGGCCAACCTGATGCGGGATCTAGAGAAGATGCCTTCGCCGCAGCATCCCGGGCGCACCCTGCTGGATGACACGCTAATCGTGGTGGCTACCGAGTTTGGCCGCGTACCGGGCGCGCTGAATGGCATTGCCGGCCGCCATCATTACAATCTGGCTTATGTTTCGCTCTTTGCCGGCGGCGGCATCAAGCCCGGCCGCATCATCGGCAAGACCGACGCTACCGGCGAGCACGTGATTGACAAAGGCTGGACTTACAAGCGTTCGCAAGTGAAGACGGAGAACATTTACGCATCCATCTATTCCGCGCTGGGCATTGATTGGCGTAAAGAGATCACGAATACGCCGTCCCGCCGGGCTTATCGGTACATCGATACGCTGGGCGCGACGGAGATGGCTATCGATGATGAGATTGCCGATTTGTTTGTCTAAAATGCGCAGTCACTTACTGCTGATTCTGGCGCTGGGGGCCTACGCTGAGCCGGTGTTGATTCCGGCCGGTAAGTTCACGATGGGCCGCACCAAGTTGACGGCCGACGACAAGACTACGATGCGGCCGCAGATTCTATTGGATGATCGACCCTTGCACGAGGTAACGATCTCGGCCTTTTACCTTGACTCGCACGAAGTGACCCATGAGCAGTACGCGGCGTTCGTGGAGGCGAAGAAACGCCGGACGCCCTATCATTGGCTAAAGGGACGCATGCCGTCTGAGTTAGCCAAGATACCGGCTTACAACGTGTCCTGGGATGACGCGAAGGCTTATTGCGAGTCTCGCGGCGCGCGTCTGCCGTCTGAGGCGGAATGGGAGCGGGCCGCGCGCGGCGGCTTGGAGGGCCAGGACTATCCGTGGGGTGACAAATTCGATGCCAAGTTACTGCGGTCGAACGTGGAGAGTGGCCCCGAGGAAGTAGGCAAGCATCCGCCGAATGCCCTGGGAATTTATGATATGGCGGGCAACGTTTCGGAGTGGACGGCAGACTATTTCGAGCGTGAGTATTACGCTAAGTCACCAGCCTTGGATCCTCCCGGGCCGTCGGAAGGAATCTATCGGATCATTCGCGGCGGGGCTTGGAGTGATTCGCCGAAACGCGTTACGGTGTATTTTCGGAACTGGGTGAGGCCGACGCAACGGCAAGCTAATATTGGTTTCCGTTGCGCCCAGTCCGTGCGCTAGTTAGTGGCGAAGTAGAGGCTCGAGATGGCGAAAGACATACTGGGCTACCAACTCGTTGCCTTTAGCCGTGGGATGAATGCCATCGGCTTGCATGGCGCCCGGTAAGGCCACTACGGGTGCGAGAAGAAAGGGAATTCTGGCCGCGCGGTACTTAGTGGCAGTCTCCACATACATGCGCTCAAAATCGCGAATGTAGGCAGCGCCATAGTTGGGCGGTAAAGTGATGCCGGCCACCAGAAGCTTAGCGCCCGCTTTGGTGAAAGCGGCGGCCATGGTGTCCAGGTTCTCTCGCGTTTGGCGCAAGGGCAGACCGCGAAGGCCGTCGTTGCCACCGAGTTCGAGGATGACGATAGCGGGCTTTAGCTCGATCGCAACCGCGGTGCGGGCGCGACCGCCCATGGTGGTGTCGCCACTAATGCCCTGGTTGACGACGCGGTAGTGGTAGCCACCGCGGTCTAGTATTCGCTGGAGGTAGTCGGGAAAGGATTGTCCGGTGTCAGCGCCATATCCAGCCGAGAGGCTGTCACCAAAGGCGACAATGACGGGTCGGGGATCAGGCGGTACCTCAAGCTGCTGAGGAGCTGCGAGTGGGGCCACTTTCGAGGCCGGCGGTGGGCTGCAGGCGCTTGAAAGGATGAGAGCGATTACGGTAGTAAGGCGCAAACGGGTTATCGCTCCGCCGCCACGCGCACCAGCATCTTGCCGGTGTTGTCGCCATTTAACAGGCCCAGAAAGGCGGCGGGCGCGTTTTCGAGTCCATCGACGAAGGTTTCGCGGTATTTCAGCTTTCCTTCGCGCAGCCAGCCCCCCATCTCGATGAGCGCTTCACGAGCCTGGTCAAGGTACTGCATGACGAGGAAGCCGCGCACGGTGGCGGTCTTCACCAGAATCTGCGAAAGGTTGCGGGGCGCCAATTCCGCGGTGGTGTTGTTGTACTGGGAGATCTGGCCGCAAATGGCGATGCGGGCGTTGGGGTTCAGCAGGCCGAAGACGGCGTCAGTAATCGTGCCGCCGACATTGTCGAAGTAGCAGTCGATGCCTTTGGAGCAGAGATCTTTGAGCTTGGAGTGGGTGTCGGGATGGGTTTTGTAGTTGAAGGCCGAATCGAAGCCCAACTCTTCGGTGAGCCATTTTACTTTCTCGTCGGTGCCCGCGATGCCGACGACGGGACAACCCTTTAGGCGCGCAATCTGACCGACGA
>JAYVRS010001152.1:0-9496 GCA_043776185.1 Bryobacteraceae bacterium
GCCGCTTCCTGGGGCGCGTTCCAGGGCGCGGCCGCGATAGGGTTTGACCATCCGGCGGGCCAATTGGCATTGGCCGCTTTCACCTACTACGCGCTTAACACGATCTCGGTGGCGATTGTCATCGCGCTTACCGAGAGCAAATCGATTACGGTGGTGTGGATCGAAAACTTTGCGTGGGCTTTTCCGTATTACATTCTGGGAGCGGCAGTGGCAGGGCTGACAGCCTACGCCGGGCGTCTTTATGGCTGGCAGACCTCAGTGCTGGTGCTGCCCGTGGTCTATGCGGTTTACCATTCGTTCCGCGTCTATCTCGACCGGCTGGAGCATGACAAGCTTCACGCCGAGGAGATGTCCGCGCTGCACTTGCGGACGATTGAGGCGCTGGCGCTGGCCATTGAGGCCAAAGACGATTGCACCAGCGAACACTTGTGCCGGGTGCGGGTGTACGCGATGGAGCTGGGCCGTGAGTTGCGGCTGAATGAATCGGAGATGAAGGCCCTGCAGGCGGCGGCCATCCTGCACGACATTGGAAAGTTGGCAGTGCCGGACTACATCATCTCCAAGCCCGGCAAATTGACGGCTGACGAATTCGAGAAGATGAAGATCCATCCGGTGGTGGGCGCCGAGATTCTGGAGCGCGTGCAGTTTCCCTACCCGGTGGCGCCGATCGTGCGGTCGCACCACGAAAAATGGGACGGGTCAGGCTATCCGGCGGGCCAGCAAGGCGAGCAGATCCCGATCGGGGCGCGCATTCTTTCCGCCGTCGATTGCCTGGACGCGCTGGCCTCCGATCGCCAGTACCGGCGGGCGTTTCCGTTAGCGAAGGCGCTCGAAATCGTCATCGACGAAGCGGGCAAGGCGTTTGATCCGGCGGTGGTGGAGATTTTGGTGCGGCGGGCGGCGGAGCTGGAAGTGAAGGCGAAGGCCGCGGCGGCGAAGGCTGTTCGTTTGAATTTCGATATGAAGATCGAGCGCGGCGAAGCACCGGGCGCCGGTTTTGAACAAAGCGAGCCGATCCGGGCGGCGGACACTGCCGATCAGCCGTCCTTTGTGGCGCGGATCGCTCAGGCGCGGCAGGAAGTTTCGGCCGTGTATGAGTTGACGCATGAGTTGGGCGCTTCGCTGAGTCTCGAAGAGACGCTTTCGGTGTTGGGCATGCGGCTCAAGACCGTCATCCCCCACGATTGCATCGCCATCTATTTACGCCGCGAAGAAACGCTCTATCCCATATTTGTGAGTGGCGAGAATGCGGCGCTCTTCTCTTCGCTCGAGATTCCGTTGGGCCAGGGACTGTCCGGTTGGGTGCTGGAGAATCATCGCCCGGTGATCAATGGCAACCCGTCGGTGGAGCCGGGCTATCTGAACGACGCTTCGAAGTTCAGCACGCTGCGTTCGGCGCTCGCGATTCCGCTCACCGATGGCGAACACTCGCCCGCGGTGCTGACGCTTTATCACGCCGAGCGGGACGCCTTTCACAAAGACCATCTGCGAATCCTGCAAGGGATTCAGGGCAAGCTGTCGCTGGCGTTGTCGAATGCGCTGCGCTACCGGGAGGCCCAGGCGGGCGTGAGGATAGACGGCTTAACCGGTGCCTTGAATGCGCGGGCGTTGTTCTTGTATTTGGACGCGGAGCTGGGCCGAGCCAAACGTACCGAAGAGCCGTTGACGCTCTTTGTCTGCGATTTGAACAACTTTAAGTCGCTCAATGATCAGTATGGGCACAACCGTGGCGACCGGCTGTTGCGCCGGGTGGCTACGCAGTTGCAGGAGATCGTGCGAGGCTACGACGGCGTGGGGCGTTTGGGCGGCGATGAGTTTGTGGTGGTGATGCCGGGCCTGGTACCGGAAATGGTGGCCGGCAAAATCGCCGAGATCGAACGGGCGGTGGCGGCATCGGCCGAGGCCGAGGGCATGGCGGGCCTGATGAACTGCTGCGCGGGCTATGCCTCCTATCCGCAGGATGGGCGCGATGCTGAGGATCTACTGGCCGTGGCGGATCAGCGGTTGTACTTGGCTAAGTCGGGTGCCAAGTCGGTACGCGATCAAATGACGCCGGGGCTGAAAGCGCTCGAAGGCGCCGTTTCCCCCGCCGGGACATCGAAGCCAGCCGTCACCCGGTAGGCGAGATTCTTGCGATAACTGTCGGGTGGCGACGAATGCCGAAGCATTTGTGGAGCAGGCCGCAGGCCCATCGCACCGGCCCAGTGCTGAATTCCGGGGCAGCCTCAGACCGCTGAATGGGCCCGTCTAAGACTACTTGGAAGCCTCAAATTTGAACTTCTGGCCGCCAACGCTCGCTTCATACATGAGGCCACCGTTGGTCATGGTGAGGACCTTGACGCCGTCGGCGTATTTGGCGTTGCCCGACGCGCCAGACTTTACGGCGACGGCGCTCACCTGGGCCCCAAACGCAAATTGGCTGGCCTTGAAGGCGGACAGGGCCTTGGGCGTCTCGAAGAGAATCAGTTCCGCGTAGGCTTGTCCCCCGGCCTGAAATCCAATCGATAGTTGGGTCAACGTGGCTTTCCCCACCGCCTCTCCGGCTTCGACCACCTCACCCGAACCGCGTGCGCCTCCGATGCCCAAACCGGCTTTCTTGACGCTGGGAAACAAAGCATATCCCGCTGCCGCCTTGATCACCGCGGCCAGCGACGGGTCGGCTTTGTTGAATCGGACCAGCGTCTCGGCGACATCGGCTGACGGCGTCTTCGCCATCGCCGAGCCGGCCAGCAGCCCCGCCAAGCCAGTCACGAGCAGGTACGATGTGTACCATCCAAATTGCTTTTGCATTTTCAGACCTCCATCCGATGGGCGGGTCTGCACTGGAGCACACTCCCCGGCTAAAGGGTCCCACGAAGCCAGAGTGGCGGTCAACTGGGGTACCCAACGATCGTCCCTAGCGCGACCTATTGGTTCGACAGTTGCTCCCTTCAGCGAATCAGCCAATTAGAAAACTCGCGCCAGGCCGGG
Organism: Bryobacteraceae bacterium; assembly: GCA_043776185.1. Taxonomy (GTDB): domain Bacteria; phylum Acidobacteriota; class Terriglobia; order Bryobacterales; family Bryobacteraceae; genus JALHNI01. The sequence goes on from JAYVRS010001152.1 coordinate 2,971, forward strand.
CTTGGGCCAATGAGCGCGGCGCGCACATTCGCCCACACCAACAACCCGACTGCGACCCAAAGCGACACAGGATGGACGCGGCCCTGGGACCAGCGGTCATGCACCGCCGTAGCGAACAACAGGATTACCAGAGGAAGAACAATGATAGGTGCCTCGATCTTCCGGAGTGCCGGGGAGTGGCCGATAAAGTGCGCGAGTGCCGCAGGCATCAAGCCTCCGACAGTCCCCATCACCATCAACCGCTTATGAATCGCCGGGCGATGCCGATGCCAGACCGCTGCGGCCACCAATAACGTAAAGCTCACGAGGTCGCCGAGTTGGAACACTAATTGCCCTCCGACGCCGCCAGGGCTGTTGCTGAGGTCGCCGCTCAGGTCAAATCCGCGGCGCGCCATCGCGATCATCAGGGGGTAAGCCGTTGCCACCATGAGTATTGCTATCACCACGGCGGCGTAGCCGAGACGCCGATGAACGTTGAGCCGCCTGGTTTGGACAAGCGCCGCCTGCGCCATAAACAGGAGAAGCCATGAGGCGAAAAGCGCACCGTGAGCGGCCACAGCCCATGTCAGCGGCGCTTTGCGTCCCGTCGGATCGAGGAGCGCGGGTGCAAACCCGACGAGGGCAATCGCCGCAGTGGTCAGAGCCATGCCGAGGTAGAACCAATTCTCTCTGCGACGAGGCGGAAGGATTGGGGCTGACATCCTCGGGGAGAATATCACCTCCCGCAGGTCCCGGCTGATTGCCGCTCGCCGCATGCTGCTCGCCGCATGCTGGCTGGGGTGGGGTCCTGGTGATATGATTCTCGATCATGAAACGCCGAAATTTCCTGGCCACCTTGGCCGCCCCTTTACTCAGCGCGGAAGACAAACCGAATCTGGTCCTGCTGTTTGGCGACGACCTGGGGCGCACGGATTTGGGCTGTTACGGCGGCACGGATATCCCCACGCCGCATCTGAATGCGCTGGCGAAGCAAGGCACCCGCTTCACGGATAGTTACGTTTCCTGCCCCTATTGCAGCCCCACGCGGGCGGGGATGATGACCGGCCGCTACCAGACGCACTTCGGCCATGAGTTCAACCCCGGCCCGGCGGAGCAGGCCAACGAGAATTTTGGCTTGCCGCTGACGGAAACCACCATGGCGCAGCGTTTGAAGACCCTAGGCTACCGGACCGGGCTCTTCGGCAAATGGCACTTGGGTTATCGCGCCGCGTACCAGCCCTTGCAAAGGGGTTTCGACGAGTTCTATGGCTTTCTCGGCGGCGCGCATAGTTACCTGGACGCGCAGGCCGATGCGGCAAATCCAATTTACGATGGCGACAAAAAGGTGGAGTCCGTGGAGTACACCACGGATGTATTCGCCCACCGCGCTGTCGACTTCATCGAGCGCCACCAGAAGCGGCCCTTCTTTGCGTATGTGCCCTTCAACGCGGTGCACGGGCCCTTGCAGGCGCTCAAGAAATACGAGGACCGCTTCCCCCAGATCACCGACCCCAAACGGCGCACTTACGCCGGCATGCTGTCGGCGCTCGACGACGGCGTGGGCACCATTCTCCAAGCCCTCGATCGTCTGCAACTGACGCGCAAAACCTTGGTCGTCTTTCTGTCCGATAACGGCGGGCCGACGCCCGTGAATACGTCGCGCAACGATCCGCTGCGGGGCGTGAAGGCGCAAGTGTACGAAGGCGGCTTCCGCATCCCTTGGATGATGCGCTGGCCCGGGAAGATCCCGGCGGGCAAAGTGTACTCCGAACCCGTGATCGCCCTCGATCTGTTACCCACCTTCGTGGCTGCCGCGGGTGGCCAGGTGGAGCCGGACTGGAAAGTCGACGGGGTGGACCTGACGCCTTACCTCAACGGCAAGAAGACGGGGCGTCCGCACGAGCAGCTCTACTGGCGCTTCGGCCGCCAATGGGCGATGCGCGAAGGAGACTGGAAGCTGACGGCGATGAGCGACGTGCCCGCGCTCTATAACCTGCGCGCGGACATCGGCGAAGCGAAGGACCTGTCGGCGTCGCAACCCGACCGCGTCAAGGCCATGACGGCGGCCTGGCAGCAATGGGACCAGAAAAATCAGCCAGCCCGCTGGGTGCCCCAGGTGCAGGCGCGGAAGAAAGGAAACCGCCCATAAGCCGATCTCGCCACGAGGTCCCCGGAGCGCTGGCGGGAACGGTCAAGGCTGCGGTTCGAGCAGCCGGACGCGGGAGTTGGCCGGGTCAGCGAAGTAAACGTTGCCGGCCGAGTCCACCCCGAGGCTACTGACACGGTATAAGGCGGCGCTGGTGGCCGCACCGTTGTCGCCGAACGTGCCCCCTCCTCCCGCTACCGTGGTGATTACGCCGCCCGACACCTTGCGGATGCGGTAGGTACCCATATCGGCGATGTAGAGGTTGCCGTCGCGGTCCACCGCCACCCCCATCGGAAAGCTCAGCCGGGCACTGGTGGCCCGCTCGTTGTCGCCGAACGTGGAGCCGCCGCCCGCCACCGTGGTGATCACGCCGCCCGACACTTTGCGGATGCGGTGGCTCCCGCTGTCGGCGATATACAGATTGCCGGCCGAGTCCACCGCGACGCCGGAAGGACGGGTCAACTGAGCGCTGGTGGCCGGGCCATCGTCGCCTAATGAGGAGCCGCCTCCGGCCACCGTCGTGATCACTCCACCTGACACTTTGCGGATGCGGCTGTTCAGACTGTCGGCGATGTAGAGGTTTCCGTCGGAGTCGACGGCAAGAGCTTCCGCGCCACGAATTCGGGCACTGGTGGCTGCACCGCCATCGCCGCTGAAGCCTTGACTTGGTCCCCCCGCCACCGTGGTGATCGCGCCGCCTGAGATCTTGCGGATGTAGGAATAGTCTGCGACGTAGAGGTTGTCTTCTGAGTCCACGGCCACACATTGGGGAGCTAGAAACTGGGCGCTGGCGGCCGGGCCGTTGTCGCCGCTGACGTATCCAAAAATACCGCTAGGCCCATTTCCCGCTACCGTGGTGATTACGCCGCCCGAGACACCGCGGATGCTGTGGTTCGAGTCAGCTATGTAGACATCGCCGGCAGAGTTGACGGCGATACTGGCCGGGTTCACCTGGGCGCTGGCGGCCGGGCCGTTATCGCCTAATGAGGAGCCGCCTCCCACCATCGTGGTGATTACCGCACCGCGGACCTTGCGGATCCTTTTGTAATATTCGTCCGCGACGTAGAGGTGGCCGGCGAAGTCCACCGCGACATCCACGGGATACATCGCGGCACCGGAGGCCGCCACGTTGTCGCCGGGGAAAGTTGCGCTGGACATTCCTCCGTCCCGACTCCCGGCCACCGTGGTGATCACGCCGCCCGAGACCTTGCGGATGCGCCCACCCTCCGCAATGTAAACGTCGCCGAGGGAGTCCACGGCGACGGCCTTAGGCTGGCTAAGCTGGGCGCTGATGGCCGGCCCCCCATCGCCGTTGGAGCCATGGGACCCATCTCCTGCAATCGTCGTGATCACGCCGCCCGCTACCTTGCGGACGTGGGAATTACGCGAGAAACTCCATTCGGCGATATAGAGATTGCCGGCATTGTCAACCGCGACGCCTCCCGGAAAACTCAACGCGGCTCCAGTGGCCGCACCGCCATCGCCGCTGAACCCCTCCGTGCCATTTCCCGCAACTGTGGTGATCACGCCGGCCGACACCTTGCGAATTCGATGGTTCCCCGTATCGGCAATATATAGGTTGCCCTCGGCGTCCACGGCCACGCTGCGGGCCGCACTCAAGCTCGCGCTGGTTGCCGGGCCGCCATCCCCGCCGAATCCGGAGGCCCAACTTCCCGCTACGGTGGTGATGACGCCGGCCGACACCTTGCGGATTCGATGGTTGGAAATATCGGCGATGTAAAGGTTACCGTCGCGGTCCACAGCGAGGCCACTGGGCCAATTCAACTGAGCGCTGGTGGCCTTACCTCCATCGCCACTGAAACCCCATGTGCCATTTCCCGCCACCAGGCTCAGCATGCCGGTACCGATGTCCAAGCGCAGCACGACATGTTCCGTCGCCAAGAAGACGTTGCCCACGCCATCCACCGCCACCGCATTCGCGTTCTCCAGCAATGCCGAAGTGCCCTGAATGTTCACCGGTAGCCCACCGCCGGCCATCGTGGAAATCTTATAGGTCTGGGCGGACACGGAACTCATGACGGCCAAAGCGAGACAAACACCACGCAGGAGGCGCATGGCGAAATCTTTGGACACTAGGGAATTAATTGACATCGGAACCTCAGTTAGATGTGCGGCAAACTTCCCGTTCCGGGGTCACGCTGGATTCCACGAAGCACGATATCGATACCAGCAAAATGAGCGATGCCGACAAGTTAAAGGAAGACCACCCCCGCGCTGACCACGACTACGGACTCAGCGGGATCCGCCGCGAAGGCAAAGGGCGCGTCTTCTACGCCGCACATGGCCACAGCGAGAGCGCCTACGCCAACCGCCAGATGCTGGAGCACCTGTTGGCCGGAATTCAGTACGCCCTGGGCGACCTGAAAGTGAATGACTCGCCTAGCAGCAAGAAGAAATAGCTAGGCCAGCGCTAAGTTCAAATTCTCAATCGCTTCGTCGATTTCGGCGGTATTCTTGTAACCCACCGTCACGCTATCGACACCCGCTTGTTGAAAGGCGAATTTCATGGCCGCTTGCCGATCGGCGCGGGTAGTGAAAGCGCCTTCGCCGACTAACTTCATGCTAATAACGCCCATGCCGTCGCGGTGGACCTTCTTCACGTGAGTTACTACTTCGCTGACATTGCCGGGCACGTTCGAGTTATACACTTCCGCGTCCATCTTAGTGCCGTTGTGGTTCACGCGAATCATGGCAATCTCGAGCCATTTATTGTCCGGGAACTGGCGCAACGCGGGTAGCCCGTGGACCGAAGCTCCGTGGCCCACGAGGGCCTTTTTCGACTTAGCCTCCAAAATTCCATCCTGCCAGCGCATGGTGTCTTGCGGCCAGGAGGCCACGTGCTGATAGTGCATCAGTAAGACGTCGAAATAATCGGTATTGGCTAACTTACGCAACTCGTCGATTTTCTCCTGCGGGTCAACCCCTTCGCGGGTAGTTACTTTGGACATCAGCCGGTAGGTATCGCGCGGGATGCCTTTGAGCGCGACGCCTAACATCTTGTGCATCTCGCCATAGCTCTCGGCGGTTTCAAAGAAGCGAATGCCGTTATCGTAGGCGTGGCGCACGAGTCGCGTGAACTGATCCTGCCCCAGCTCACGTTGAGTGCGGCCACTCATGGTGCCGGTGCCAAAGGCGAGCCGCGTCACTTTGACGCCGGACTTGCCGAGTGTCACCCAATCAGTGGCTTTGCCGCCCGGCGCGGCGCCCAAGGGGAGGCTTGCGGCAGCCATGGCTCCCGCGGCCAGTCCGGTATGCAAAAATCTGCGTCTAGAACAAATTGCCATGTGGTCAGTCCTCCCAATCACGCACATCTTATCATGCGGCACTTATGCCATGCTGGCGCTCGGCGCGCATCGGTTTCATCGCCCGCACTTTGCCAAGCAATCGCGTTTGAGGGAATATCAGCAGGCTGCGTCCTGGACGACGAAACGAACCCGGGAGTGATTGATTTGATTGGGCTTCTCGTATTCTGCTGGATGGCCATGAGGCACGCCGTGGGAGGGCATAGTTTGAGGATGACACGGCGGTGCCAGGTTGGTGGGGGAAGTCGTTTGATGAGTGTGAGATGCGAGGAGTCGCCGTCGCCAAAATCGGTTGGGAACGGGTTTATTGGGATGGGGTCCGGGGATTCCATACGATCCTCGTCTACCACCGACTAGAGGCCTGGATACCCCGGAATTGTTCAGTGTAAATCTCCTAGTATGGTTAGTACTACCCCTCGAGTAAGCCCAACAAAAGCAGATCCCACTGGTAGTGTTGCTTTATCGCAGTCGAAAGAGAACACTATGAAAACACTACTCCTGAACCTTACCCTCGCGGCCTCTTTGTCACCTATGCGTCGGCCGGCACCGTCGACTACAACACTACCGGCTCCACCCTGAGCTGCAACGGCATCGGCGGATGCGTCCAGAACACCAGCACCTCCGTAATGATCGGTGGGCTAACCCTCACCTACAATTCAGGCTCCGGCAGCAACGTGCTCACGCCCAGCATCATCAACTTAGGGAACATCGTTTCGGTCGGCAGCGGAACGAACGTTAGCATGACTGGTCTCCTGTTGACCATTAACGTTAACTCCACGCCGCCCGGTGCCAGCGGTTCACTCCCCAACGGCTCCGTTACGGGCATGATGTCCACGAACAACTCCGGCACCGTCATCAGCTTCAGCCCTTCCAACACGACCACCGGTTTCGGAACGCTCCCTGGCGTAGTGATTTCGGGCGCCAGCGGCTCGTTTACCTACCAGGTACTGAACACCTCGCTCGGCCTTCAGGCCCCCACCATCGGCAACCCCATCGGCCAGACCTCCATCCAAGGCGCGGTGAGCGATAGCCCGGTCCCTGAACCCGCCACCATCGTTTTGATGAGTGCCGGGCTCGG
>JAYVRS010001153.1:0-9493 GCA_043776185.1 Bryobacteraceae bacterium
TGTCGCTGCCGTTTGAGGCCTCGCTCACCGTGGTTACCGTGTTGACGATTCCCTTGGTGCTCGATCGCCGGGCGTGGTGGCGTTGGTTCGTCTGGACGATGGTGGCCGTTTTCTCCGTTTTCTCCCTTTGGATCGGCCTCAACCTTCGGGCCCATTGGCGGGAACTGCCGGCGGGGCACAACTGGCTCGAAGTTGCCGGAGCCATCGGAGCGGGACTGTTAGAACTTGCGGCGTGGCATCTGCTGGCCTATTTGGCGGCCATCCTGATCGTACAATTTGATCGGGACCGGCGGCGATTGACACAAATGAATGCGGAACTGAGGGGTTCGCAGGTCCTGTTGATGGAAAGTGGACGGCTCGCCGAACGACTGCGTATCTCCCGCGAACTGCACGATTCGCTCGGTCACCACTTAACCAGCTTGAGCCTGCAACTGGAGGTGGCCGAGCATTTACCGGACCACCAACTGCGCCCCCAACTACGGCAAGCGCAATTTATCGCTAAGTTGGTGCTGGCTGACATCCGGGAAGCCGTGTCGGAGTGGCGCAGTGAGACTTCTACCGCTCTGCCCGACGCCTTACAGGCGCTTACCGAAGCGATTGCCGGGACGCCCTTGGTGCTCGACGTGGGCACCGACATTCCCGCCACCTCGCCGACCATCACGCACGCCCTATTCCGCTGCGCCCAGGAGGCGGTGACCAACGCGATGCGGCATGGCGCGCCACGTAAAGTCACCATCCGATTGCGGCATCAGGAAGGATCCTTGCGGATGGAGATTGAGGATGATGGACGAGGCGTTGCGGAAGTAAAAACGGGCAATGGCCTGGAAGGTATGCAGGCGCGCCTCGAGGAGATCGGCGGCGCGATGGAGCTGCACACCGGCTTAGGGCAGGGCTTTCGGGTACAGATCCGGGTGCCGCTTACATGATTCGCCTGGTGCTGGTGGAAGACGAAGCCCTCGTGCGTCTGGGCTTGCGCCAGTTGTTGGGCTTTGACGTGAGAATTGAACTGGTGGCCGACGCCGCCGACGGACATACCGCTCTCGCCGTCATTGAGCGTGAACGGCCGGACCTGGTGCTGATGGACGTCCGGTTACCCGGCATGTCCGGGGTCGAGGTGCTCAAGGCGATGCGCGCCAACGGCCTCGATATGCCCACCATCCTGATTACCACTTTCGACGAGGAGGCGGCCTTCCTGCAGGCGATGCATGCCGGCGCGAATGCCTTTCTGCGCAAGGACATTTCTCTTGAAGACCTGAAGGCCGCTATTGACGCCGCCCTGAAAGGCGAACGCATTTTCAGGCCGGCCATCACCCAGGTGGCCCAGCGCCGCCTCTTCGAGCTGAAGGCCAATTTTCCCTCTGCCGACCTGCCCGATCCGCTAACGCCGCGTGAGATCGAAGTATTGCGCTTGATGGCGGCGGGCCTGAGTAACCGGGAAATTGCGGAAAGCATCCACGCGGGCGAGGCGACGGTAAAGACGCATGCCTCCAACATCCTGTCGAAGCTTGGGGTTCGAGACCGGACTCGGGCGGTGTTGAAGGGCTTAGAATTAGGGTACATCTAACTTAGCGTGGTTGTTTACCCTCCGCAGCGAGCGATTTATAGGTAGGAGCTACTGAGTGTTTGCAGATATTCGGGCGCCAGTTGACGCGGTGTCTGGAAGCGCGGAAGCAGTCAGTCAGACGAAGCACATAATACAACCGGGCTGGTTACGAGACTAAGATTAGCGGAGCGATTCAGAAGGGGCGGATATTTTCCGCCCCTCTTTTTTGACTGCCTAAAAGATTAGTTTGACGCCTAACTGCGCTTGACGAGGATCGCCCAGGCCACTGGTGACGGTGCCATCAAAGTTGAAGAGCAGGCCCGTGACTTCAGGCTTCTTGGGGTTGGCCGAGTCGAAGAGGTTGAAGACGTCGACGATGCCTTGGGCCGTGAAGCGCTCGTTCAGCTTGAAGGCTTTCGAAGCGCGGAAATCGAAGGAATAGAACTCGTTCTTCTTGCGCAGGGAATTGCGCTTGATGATCGTGCCGTCCTTCTGAATGCGGTCCGACGGGCTGCCGCCGAAGCTTACCGGCTGGGCTGAGCGGGCGCTGAAGCGCGGCGACAGTTCGATGCCCCAAGGTGCCTGATAGAGTGCGAAGGCGTTAAAGCGATGGCGCTGGTCGCGGTCGGAGTAGTTATACTCGGGCTTCAGGTTAGCCGGATTGGCATAACGGAAGTTGAAGGGGTCGCGTTCGTTGTCGTCGTCCGAGTAGTCGGTGGATAACTGGTAGTTCCACTGGAACTGTACCTTGCGCGAAAGCTGGCGGCTCATGCCGAGGGTCAGGCCCCGGAAGAGCGACTTGGCTGAGGACTCGACGGTCGTCAAGCCACCAATGCCATTCTTGCCGTCGGCGCCGATACCGGTGGAGAAAGGCGAGCCGAAGACCGCCGCGTTGCGATCAATGAAGCGCGTGAGGTGGACGCCCTTGGCATAGTTAAAGGTGGCAAAAACCTTGGTGGAGTTACCGACGGCCTGCTCAAAGGTGGCTGACCAGGAGTAAGTACGGGGGTTGGTGTAACCTCGGTCGAAGACGAAGACATCAGGATGGTCGACGGGCGCCGAGCTTGCGTTGGGAACTAAGTTCGGGTAAGCGGGCGGCGTTACCCCAAAGCCATTGAAGAACGAGGCGCGGAATACATTTTGCGCGATGGAGCCATTGGTGGATCGCGGACTGGCTAACTGCAGGCCGGGGGTACGGGCGTAGAAGATGCCGCCGTTGATGCGGATGACGCTGCGGCCTTTGCCCGAAGGATCATAAGTCAGGCCGAAGCGCGGCTGGAATTGTTTCATCGACGAAGGGATATTGCCATCGGAGGGGAAGCCCCTCTTGCCGATCAACTGCGCAAAGAAAACGTCCTTGGCCGGAGTTTGCGGGCCGGGCATCACTTGGGCGTCCCAACGCAAGCCATAGCTCAAAGTCAGTTTGCGATTTACCTGCCACTTATCCTGAATGAAGAGCGCGGGCTCCAGGTTACTGATGGTTTGCGTGCCGGCTTCGTTGACACTCTTGCCGTTGACGCCAGTAAACTGCAGGAATAACAACAGCGGACCGGCGATGTCGCTGCCGGCCGGGCAGGAACCGATGACGTTCGACGAACCGTTGCTGCACTCGACATACTTGGGGCCCTGGTTGACGTAATTGATAAAACCATTGACGCTCGAGAAGATATAGCGGCCATTGGCGAAGCCGATAAAGGTTTGAATGGTGCTGGTGCGGTTAAGCTCAAAGCCCATCTTGATGGTATGCGCGCCCTTAATGACAGTGACATTATCGTTCACTTGGTAGCGCGTATCATGGTCCTCCACGGGAATGAAGAACGGTAGGCCGAAACGGTAACTACCGGCAAAGTCGATGCCGGTATCGGGCAAGGGGCGATTTTGGCCGCCGATGTTGGGGCCGTTGTATTTACGCGGCCGGTCCTCGCGCGAAAACTGGAAGCGGAATTCATTCAGCACGTTGGGACTGAAGGTGGTGTTCCAGGAGTTACTAAAAGTATTTACAAAGCCGCGTTCGGAGGCGTTGGCGCTGCGAGCGTAGGCGTCCACGTCGAAGGTGCCGTTTTCCTGGCGCGACCGGGAGAAATTGTAGCGGAAGGTGATGACATTTTTGTCGTCCAGGATATAGTCGATTTTGCCGAGCAGGGCGTTGGCGTCGTTACTGCGGGTGATGGGGCCGTTCTCGTTGGCGATGCCAAACTTAGTCGCGAAGAAGTCCACCAGGCGGGCGTCGATGCGCTTGGGGTTATTCTGCTTGGTTTGACGAAAGACCTGTTGGTCGTAGGCGGCGAAGAAAAACAGGCGGTTTTGCTTGATGGGTCCGCCGATGGTACCGCCGAATTGATTTTGGTTGAAATCGCTGATCGGCGTGCCGTCGGATTGCTTGCCGGTCAGCGCCGATTGCTTGAAGAACTCATGCGCGGTGCCGTGCAAAGCATTGGTGCCGCTCTTCGTCACCACGTTGATGAAGCCACCGGAACTGCGGCCGAACTCGGCGGGCGCGCCGTCGGAGACGACGGAGAACTCTTTCACCGCGTCGAGGTTAACCGTAAAGGCGGGGCGTTGGCCGCCTCGCTGTTCGCCGAAGAATGGGTTGTTATTATCCGCGCCATCGATCGACACGTTGTTGGCGATGCCCTTCTGGCCATTCACCGAAATCTCGTTACCATCGGGACCTTGCACGACCGTAACGCCGGGCGTCAAATTCATAAAGTCATAAAAATTGCGCCCGTTGGTGGGCAAGGTGCGGATGGAGTTCTTGTCGATGTAACTGCTGCGCTCGACGGCGCTGGCTTCGATTACCGGCGCTTCGCCTTCCACGTTCACCGTTTCGGTGACGTTGGCCACGGTGAGGGTGAGAGCAAGGTTGATACTTTGGCCCACGGCCAGGTCAAGCCCCGTGCGCACCAGAGTGCCGAAGCGCGGCGCGGTGACCGTCAGCTTATAGCCGCCCAAGGGCAGCAGAACACCCCGAAAGCGGCCCGTATTGTCGCTGGTGAGTTTGCGCGCGAAGTTCGTGTCGGTGTTTTGAATCGTGATAGACGCGCCGGGCACGCCGGCTCCCGAAGAATCGCTGACGGTGCCTTCAATGGACCCCGTATTGGCCTGGGACTGGGCCATCAGATTTGCCGGCAGCAGTGTGGCGCACAGCAACATAATTCCCCACTTCATCCGCATTTGCTGAATCATGGTTGGTACAGCTCCTTAGATTGTTTTTCGAGTTTGCGAAAGGCCGCGGACTGGGGGGCGTATCGACCCTTGAAGGCTGCGTGACAGCTTTGTTCCAAATGTAGCTAATTCTTGTGTCAATTGGATTACAATTAATGCGAAGCATCATGGATTACACCGGAGCCACCGCGCTTGGGCCCCGATCTGACAGATGAAAGCGCCTGATGCCGTCAGTTGGGCGGCGGCGAAGCGACTTTGGTGGATGACCTGCTGGAGCAAGGGTACTATGGCCGATTGGGCTGACGCAGGATGGCTTCGAACTCGAAGTAGCCTTCGTTATTGGCGGGGTCGCGATCGTCGAGGGCAAAGCTGGTACGGCTGCGGTCGGTGCGCTGGCGGAGGGTCAATTCCGGGCTTGAGCCGGGTACGCCGCATTTGCCCGCCGCTGGGTCCCAGCAGGCGGAGCCACGGGCGTTCTTAATCTCGACAGGCCACCCCTGCGCATTCGGGATTTCAGCCGCGCGGTGGGCCGGCAGAATCACGTGGTACTGCCCGGGCACCGTCTCTTCGATGATGGCTTCGGCCGGAGTGCAAAGGCTTTTGGTGGCCATACAGTCGAAGGGCGCAAAGACGATGTTAGAACTGACGACGTAGTTGGGGCGGAAGCTCCAATCGAGAATGTCGTGGTTTTCGTAGCCGTCGCCCGTGGAGGCCGTGAAGCCGACGTAAGCTGCGCCGTCGGGGCCCACCATGCGGCCCAGGTCAACCGGAGCGCGGACGGCAGGTTGGTCGTCGACGTAGACGGTCATCAAAGGCGGCGAATAGACAATGCGGACCTGATGCGAGTCGCCATCCTTCAGCGCGACGCGGGGTGACCAATTGATGCCCAACCGCGGCGGAGGCCAACGCATCTGCTTCCGCGCGCCGCCATTGGTACAGATGGAGATGGCGTTGCCGGACTCGTCCTCCTGGTTTTGGAAGGTATCGAAGAAGACGGCAAGGCTATTGGCGATGGCCTTATTGCGGTCGCCGGGGCTGTAGCCGAGCCCGAACCCGCCGGAGGCACCCTTACCGGCGAGCGCCGTGGGGCCATTGTTTTGGATGACAAAGGCGAAGCCATCGGCGCCGGGGCCGATGCCGTCGCGGTCGCTGATGCGGAAGCGAAACGTCGTCTCGAAACCATCGCGCACGGGGAGTTTGTCGAGCCTCCAGGCGGCGCCCCGTTGCATGGATTTCGAAGGTGTGAGCCGGAGCACCCCACCCCGAGTGCTGGCGGCTCCCACCATCCTCATGCCAGCCGAAGTGGCAAAGTCCGCGTAGGTGAGGTCACTCGCGAAGTTCAGCGCGGCCAGCATGAGGAATGTGTTCACCATGACTCCAAAGGTAAGGCTTCGCGATGGGGCACTACATCGGCCGGACGGCGGAAAGTGGCCTCCTCCTTCTGGGGGAGGATCAGTTTCGCGTAGCCGACATCGGAGAGGTGGAGCAGATAGCTGCGCTTGCCCAGGCTGGTGCAGGATTCCGAGGTAAGCCGGAACGGGACCTGGCCCGCAACTAAGATAAATGCCGGATCATCATCTCGCGGTAGGACTCGAGTCCCGGACCCGTCCAATCTGGGTCCTTCGCCATTTCGTCCCAACTGCGCAAGCGCAACATGTCGCGCAACTCGGGTTGGCTCGCGTAAGCCGCCAAGTCTTCAGCGGACATCGGGCCCCCTTGCAATCTAAGCGTCTCCACGCTGGCCGGTGAGAGACGCTCCAGATAGGCGGCGTTGGTGGTGGTGAGATAGCGTTTGGCATCCACGTGTCCGCCCACCAACGTCGCCAGTCGAGGCGAGAAGCCGCGATCGAGCAGCCACTGCTGGCCCATCTCGTCATGGTTCACCACGCCCACGCGCTCATCGCGCACCGTGCCTTCCTCATCGAAGAGATGGCCGATGTCGTGCAGCAGGGCGGCCAACACCAGTTCTTCCTCCGCACCCGCTTGCTGGGCGTGCCAGGCGCACTGCAAGGCGTGTTCTAACTTCGAGACGGCCTCACCAAAATACTCATCGCCACCCGACTTTGCGAGCAACGCGATCACTTCGTCCACGATGATGACGCGGTTATTCATCTTCCACCTCCTTAAGCTAATTAGGGCCGCTCGCCCTGTTGAATCCGGAGGGAAATAGCCTCGATAATGGGCATGAGGTCCGCTACGGAATCGATCACGTAGTGCGCGCCCCAGGCAAGGAATCGTTGCTTGGCCACGGCAAATCGCGCCGCGCGTTCGGTCTCCGGCAAGGCTTCCAGTGCCGCCCGCGAGAGCCCGATTTCATTGCCCGTCCTCACCACGGAAACGGCCCAGACGCCGGCATTGCGGGCTTCGCCAAGGTCGGCCTCGGTATCGCCCACCTTCACGAAGGTACTCAATGGATAGACGCCCAGTTGCCGCGCCGCATAGTAAATCATCCAGGGGGCGGGGCGGCCGCCGCCCGTAAGATCCGGGCCAACCCAGCATTCGGGCGCATAGCCTTGCGCTGCGGCCGCGGCTTTCACATCGGTCATCATGCTGGTCTCAAAGCCGGTCGTTGAGGCGATGCGAATGCCTTGCTCGCGCAGTTCGGCCGTCACGGCGGCGACGCCGGGCAACAGGTCAAGATAGCCCTTCAGCACCTCGGTTTGCAAAGCGCCGAAGCCGGTGTAGATCGCCTCCAGCGTCTGACGGTCGGGCAGCGCGCCATGCACCTGCCGCCAGCGCTCGGCGACACCCGGATTGGTGAGCAAGTCCCAAACATGGTCCAGTTTGTGCTTGCCCATCGGCTCGCGCGCCTCGGCCTCGGTGATGGCGACTCCTTGGCGCGCGAAGAGTTCGACAAAAGCGGCCACCGGGCCACGGCTGCCAAAGTCCATCACGGTGCCGGAGATATCAAAGATGACGGCGCGTACGCCAGTGGGTTCGGATTGCATAGAGTTCAAAGGGGGATCACCGCGACGCGTGCGGGCTTTTCGCGTTCAGCAAAAGAAATGGCGGTGTTGATGCCGGCCAGCGGAAAGCGGCCGCCAACTAACGACGCGAACGGGAAGCGTTCCTGTGCGCCAGAGAGAAAACGCAGGGCCTCGCCGAGGTCCCGGGGTTGGTAGTTATACACTCCCGTCAGCCGCAACATGCGGCGCACCATCTGCTCGCCCGACAGCGCCAACGGGCGCGAGGGGAACACCGCGCCCGCCATCACCAGATGGCCACCGGAGCGCAACAGGCCGAAGGCGGCCTCGCCCGCTTCTGGCGTCCCGGCGAAGTCGAGCACCATGTCCGCGCCGTGCCCGCCGGTGGCGGCCATCAGCGCAGTGGTGAACGAGTCATCGGCCACATGCGCCTGTGTTGCGCCAAACTGAGAGGCCAACGAAGCGCGGGCCGGGTCGCGGTCCACTGCGATCACCTGGGCCGCCCCTGCGGTGCGCAGCATGGCGCAAGCCGTCAAACCCAACATTCCCGCCCCCAGCACCACCACGTTCTGCCCGGCCACCTCGCCCGCATGTCGCATCACCGCCGCTACCGTGGCGGTGGCGCAATTGGCCGGCGCGGCGATTTCGTCGGGCACGTTGTCCGGCACGCGAAAAATGGCGGTGCCTGCCGGCAAATGACAGTGCTCCGCATAGGCACCCGTCAGGTCGCGCCCCTTCCCCAGCGCCGCGTGGCCGAACTTAAACAATCGCTCGCACTTTGACAGCAGACCGCGCTCGCAATAAAAACAGGCTCCACAACTCCACACCATAGACCACGTGACGCGCGCACCGATCTCGAGTGGCTCGCCCTCATAGCTCGTTACCCCGTTCGCCGCGACCAAATTGCCCACCATCTCGTGACCCAGAATACAAGGCGTCTCGCACTCCCGGCGGCCCCGTAGCGTATGCAAGTCACTGCCGCAGATGGTGGCGCATCGCACGCGCACCAATGCTTCGCCTTGGGCGAGCTCCGGAAGGGGAAAGCTCTCCAGCATGAGTGGCGTCCCGGGCGAGCGGAAAACCGCCGCCATGGACGGTACCCGAGGCGTCATCTACCTGCCCACCGGCGGCATCGCTGCTGCGATTAAGACCGGCAGCATCCCGAAAATGTAATTGGCTTTCCCGCCTCGTCTTGTGCCGCCGCTTCTCAAGTTCATTCTCGTTCCTCCCGCCCGTGGAGGCGGCAAACTAACCAGTAGACCATCAAATTCTTTCAACTCGATGACGCGGCGCCGCAGCTAAACAATCAGGAAAGATTTTCGCTATTCATCCGGCTTTCATCTGGTGCCGCTATTGTGGATAGATTTCGTGTTCCCCAGAATCTTTGCCCTCACCTGGTTGGTCTATTGCGGATACTATCTGTGCCGCAAGAATTTTAGCGTCCTGATGCCGTTTCTCAAGACGGAGCAAGGATACTCCTCCGAGTCGCTGGCCAACGTCCTGTTTCTGTACAGCGCCGCTTACTCGCTGGGCCAATTTGCAATGGGCCATCTGGCCGACCGCTTTGGCGCCCGTATCGTCATCACGCTGGGTGCTCTCGGCTCGGCCGTGGCTTCGGCGGTCACAGGCACTGGCATTCCGCTAACCGCCGCGCAAGGCGCCAACGGTTTCTTGCAGGCGTCGGGCTGGCCGGGCGTTTCCAAGATGTCCCGCGAGTGGTTTCCATCCGCCAACCGCGGTATCGTCATGGCTTGGTGGGGCACTCATTTGGTGGCCGGTGGATTCATCGCCACCAACCTGGCGGCCCTGTCGGCCAGTGGCGGTTGGCGACGCGCCGCTTGGGTTCCGTCCGTCGTTCTGG
>JAYVRS010001154.1:0-2833 GCA_043776185.1 Bryobacteraceae bacterium
CGGCGCGCAAGCAGGCACTTCTTACCGAACTCATCCGATAGCCCCTCGCCGATTCCATATAGCCGTTTAGAGGCATCGGACTCCTTTGTAAGGTCGACCGCATCGGGGGCTTCTGACTGCATGCGGAAAGCAAGTTCGTAGGATTCCAGCCGCGCTTCAAGGTCACTGTCAAATGGCCGTGTGGAGAGGTGACGCCGATCAAGATCGGCAACCAGGTCGAGAGTTTCGCGCTGCGTCGCGGCGCTAATACCATCGGGGTTGGCGAGATCCAGAACAGGGCTCTTTCCTCCCCGGAACATCGTCCCCTGATAAACAGCGGGCAGGAAGCCCGCGCCGTAGCCTTGTGGGCCACACTTCATTGCGCCATCGGTCATGACCACAAACGCAGGCAGATTCTGATTCTCTGTTCCCAAGCCATAGCTTACCCATGAGCCGAGACACGGGCGGCCCGGGAATTGGGAACCCGTGGCAAGCGAATACATGGCTGGAGAATGATCGAAGGCGTCTCCGTGGCAGGAGCGGACAAGCGCAATCCCGTCGGCATGGGAAGCGATGTTGGGAAACAGACTCGAGATTTCAAGACCCGATTGTCCGTGCTTACGGAAGGGCCATGCGCTGCCTCGTGCAAGGGCCTTGGTGAAGTCGATGCGGCTGGTCTTCAGCCCCTTGACGAAGCTGGCTGGAAGCGTCTGCCCGGAGAGGCGGGTAAGTTCCGGTTTTGGATCCCAAGTATCGACGTGGCTCACGCCGCCATGCATGTGTAGATAGATAACAGCTTTGGCGCGTGCAGGCTGGTGCGGCGGTTTAGAAGATAGTGGGCCCGCCGAAAGTGGCAGCAAACTCGATGCGGCAATGGCCCCGAAACCGCGGCCGGCGGTGGCAAGAAGTTCCCTGCGGGATTTAGTCGACATAGAGAAACTCGTTTAAGTTTAATAAGGCACGAATGAGTTCGCCAAGGGCTTCTTTTCTGCTGCCGACATTGAGGCTCTGTTGGGACAGGAACTGTGCTGCGCGCGCGGATTCTGCGGACGAGGGTTCGCGCGCGAGGACGCTATTCCATGCACCGCGAATGGAGGCCTGATCGATGGACTGATCCTCAGCGGCAAGCCGGTCCGCAAGTTGGCGCGAGAGTTGCATAGTTAATGGTCCGTTCAAAAGAGTGAGCGACTGCGGAGCAGTGGTACTCGAATCGCGGCGCGAACAAGTGAGCATGGAATCGGGCTGATCAAAGACCTCCATCATGGGGAGGCGAAAGGTTCGCTTTTGGATCATGTAGATGCTGCGGCGCATGTATTCAGCGGGATCGGAGGTCATAACCCAGGCCTCATCGGGGCGCTGGGTCAGGGTCGATTTTTCCTCTTCCGAAAGAGGCGGAACAACGGGGCGGCCTTCCCGTTTTGTGTTTAGCGCGCCGGTGGCCAGAAGCACGGAGTCGCGAATTTCATCGGCATTGAGCCGCTTGCGGGAATAGTGGGAGAGAAGCAAGTTTAGCGGATCCCGCTCGGCTGCCTCTTTTGAAGGCGTGGAATCGCGCTGATAGGCGTCCGACGTCATCATGGCGCGATGAAGGTGTTTGATCGACCAGCCTTTTTCGACGAATTCAGCGGCTAGCCAATCAAGGAGTTCAGGATGAGTCGGTTTTCCGCTCCTTGTTCCGAAGTCGCTTGGAGTGGCAACTAAGCCGCGGCCAAAATGATACTGCCACACCCGGTTGACCATCACGCGGGCCGTGAGTGGATTGTCGGGGTGTGCTATCCAATTGGCGAGCGCTGTGCGACGGCCGGTGGTGGGCATCAACGGTAACGGTCCGGTAGCCTCGCGTTTTTCCGCAGCAGCGGGCACGCTTCCGCCGCCCAGAACGGAGAAAAAGCCGGGTTGTACTTCGCGCTCCGAACGTGAGCCACGAACCGGCAGAAAGGTCCTCGGCGACACGTTCCACATGTCAACCACCCCACAGGCGAAGGGCTTGGCCCGGTAGTCAGCGTACATGCGCACAAGTTGTTTCTCAATTTCGTGGAGGCTCGCGATTTCCTGCGGGCTCATGCAGCCGCGGACTTCGTCATCGGTAATCTTGCCTGCCTTCTCGTACTGGGTGGTGAGTTCCCTTTGACGCTGCGTTCGTTCGTTATCCGTGAGACGTAGGGCTTCGCGGGCTTCGGCTGGGATGGCCGCGGTCTTAGCCTTGCGGACTTGGTCCTGGCAGCGGGATTGGGTGCCTCGGATTTGATCGCCTATTTCGCGAAGCTTCCATTCCCGATTGCTTTCTCCGATGTCGAAGCCCAGGGAACTGAGGCGATTGAGCGTGATTTTTGTCTTCACGGCTGGTGCGAAAATGGCGCGGATGCGGTAGTGGTCCTCCTGCGAAATGGGATCGAACTTGTGATCGTGGCAACGGGCGCAGCCAGCCGTTAGGCCGAGGAACACGGCGGAAGTAGTATCGACGTAGTCAGTGAGGGTCTCTTCGCGATTGATGTCCGCCTGGTCCGGGAACAGATCGCGGTTGGGGCCGACGCAGTAGATGCCCGTGCCGGTCCGGGCAACAGGGTCTTCAGGGTAGAGTTCGTCCGCAGCGATTTGTTCGCGGATGAAACGGTCGTATGGCTTGTCACTGTTGAAGGATTGGATAACCCAGTCGCGATACCGCCATGCGTCGTGAATGTAACTATCGAGTTCGAAGCCAGCCGTGTCGGAGTAGCGCACAAGGTCCAGCCAATGGCGTCCCCATTTTTCGCCGTAGTGCGGGGATTCAAGTAATCTTCCGATGAGTTTGGGCCACGCGTCGGGGCTGCGGTCGGCGGCGAACTCATTGATTTGCGCGGCAGTGGCTGGAATG
>JAYVRS010001155.1:0-2830 GCA_043776185.1 Bryobacteraceae bacterium
GCGCTGGGCGCGGGTTGGGCAATACGTTATCATAATGATTAGAAGTGATAACATGATTCGCACTCAGATCAGTCTCGACCAACAGGAATACGTTCTGGCCAAAGCTGAAGCGAAGGCGCTGGGCATCTCCGTGGCCGAATTTGTGCGGCGGGCCGTACGCGATGCGTTGCCCCCCCAAGGTCAGGAACCTTGGATGAAATTTGCCGGCTTCGTCGAAACCGGCAATTCGCTCTCGAGCCAGACCATCGATGAGATTGTCTATGGTCAAAAAGACTAGCAGCTACGTCGATACGTCGGCCTTCATCGCTTTTCTTGATCGCTCAGACAGCTACCACGCTTTGTTCCGTCGTCTCTTTTCCGCGCCGCCGCAACTCAACAGTTCGGCGTTGGTGATTGCGGAAGGGCATGGCTGGTTTTTGCGGCGTTACGATGCCCAACGCGCCAACCAGTTTCTGGCCTTTGTCGACGCGTTGCCCAACCTCCACATCCGGGCGTTCGACGCGGCGGAACTGGTGAAGGCGAGCCGCATCGTGAAGAAGTTCGCCGATCAAAGCCTGACGTTAGCCGACGCCCATGGCTTGGCGATCATGCGCGAACTGCGAATCCGCACTTGCTGGTCAACTGACCGTCACCTGGCTTTGGATGGCGTGCCGCTCGTCATTTAGGCGCGTGCGGCGCAGCCAGGCGATAGCGGCGAAACCGGTCAGCATCAGCCCGTAGGACGAAGGCTCGGGCACGCCGTCGCTGATCAGGCGCTGCATGGACGTAGGCCCCAAAACGTTGACATAGACGATGCCGCCCGTCAAAGTATGGCCCAGGCTGGAGGCGAGGAAGAGATTGGCCTGCGTCAGCACGATGGCGTCAGTCAGGTGGAGGGCGTCACCGCTCTGCCGGATGCGGCCGGCGTTGAAGCCGTCGCCGTTATCGTGAACAATATCCCAGATGGCAAGTTGGAGCGCTGCCGCTTGCTGGCGCCTGAGCGTGGGGTCGGCCTGAGTATTGATGGCCGGCAGGGTGTTGCGCAACATCCATTCGATGCGCCCGCCGCCGTTGATGGCTCCTTCCCCAAAAAGATTCACGGAGTGATTGCCCGTGGATATCAGAAAGAAATAATCCGCGCAGAAGGCGTCTACATTGTAGGTACCGTCCACCACCAGATTCATCACCCCTGCCGGGATTTGCTCGTCAATGGTCTGCTGCACGGTGGCGGACTGGCCGCTAGTCAGCTGATCCCCAATGTTATAGGTGGCACGCATCCAAATACTAAACGTCCGGGCCGGGTCCTCGCCGGTGAAATTAATCGTAGTCGCACTAGCGTCGAGGACGGTGAATCCCGCCAGCAATGCTAGGTAAAGTGCCTTAGAACGAATCATGTAACCATATTGTGGGTTACATTCGCTTTCCATAATTAGCCAAAGCACTAATCCGCTTTAGAAAATCTATTTAGTACCCGGTTGGTACTTCAGTTTGTAAATTAGCTCTGGCGTCCTGAGCCAGCAGTCCTAGCCCCCGGCGTCAGCCGGGGGACGACTTTACGCTCGTGCGGACGCAGGTAAAGGGCGAAATAGCTAGCCTTGCTCGGATTCAGCGGTGTGGCCAGACAGGTCTCCCGGCTGACGCCGGGGGCTGGAGCAAGTTACCAATCAAGCGGTCCGAGCACTAATCTAATCTAGTGCTCTGCCCGTTTAATTTCGACTTTATGTCCAGCGAGGGGACTCGCCACCCTAGCCCGCAGCGTCAGCCGTGGGGACCACTTTACGCTCGTGCGGACGCAGGTAAAATGGCGAAATAGCTAGCCTTGCTCGGATTCAGCGGTGTGGCCAGACAGGTCCCCCAGCTGACGCCGGGGGCTGGAGCAAGTTACCAATCAAGCGGCTCGAGCACTAATCTAATCTAGTGCTCTGCCCGTTTAATTTCGACTTTATGTCCAGCGAGGGGACTCGCCACCCTAGCCCGCAGCGTCAGCCGTGGGGTACTTGTTTATGCGGCTCGGGCCCCACGGCTCGAAAGCCGTGATAAGATCCGCCTGTTGGATCCCCTCCGAAACCGTCTGGGTTCGTAAGTGGCTGATAACGAACGCCGGCCGTAGGAACATCGATCCACCAATAGAGATAGACACCACGCGGTCAGAGTACTAGTGATTCGACCGGATGATTTATGCTCTATCCGTAAGCTCGTTTTCTAGCCCACCCGCGTTAACAGTGGGGCACGAACAGTCTAATCATGCACCCCACGGCTGACGCCGTGGGCTAGGAAGGCTAGTGGATTTAATAAATCTAGAAATCACACGGCTAGAATACTTACTACTTGTGGGCTAGCAATGCGACGCCTTCCCGACCATCGAAGTGCATACTGCGCGGCAGATCGTGCCGCCGGTAGAGCCAAACGCGGTCGACCGTCAAGCCGGCCCCCTCAAATACGCGGGTGAGGACATGAGCGTCAAGTAAGTGAATGGAGGGTGGAATTTGCGAAAGACGGCGATGGCTGGAAATCTCCTTAGTGTCCATCACGTAGCCGGGCCACGGATCGCCCGCCTGTACGCGCTGCTCATAGGCGGGGACAAAACGCGAGAAGGGCTGTTGGTAGGGGGTTCCGGCGTGGACAAAGAGGCGGCCACCCGGAGCCAACCACTGTGCGATCTTAGCGGCGCCTAGGGTAAGTTCCGCACCGTCTAGAAAATGGAGGATGTTGGAAGCGTGGACAGCAGCCAGACTGCCTGGCGGCAGTTCTAACTGATCGGGGAAGCGGCCCGGAAGAAGCTGGAGCCGGGGCTGGTCTCCCGCCAGTAACTCGAGTTCGGCCAGATGAGCTGCGTCGAGGTCATTGGCGA
>JAYVRS010001156.1:0-9458 GCA_043776185.1 Bryobacteraceae bacterium
CCTATCGATGCCCGCGCTGGCTGCGGCTCAATCCAGTGCCGGTCCTCAGCTCGGTTTCGACTCCTATTCGGTGCGTGCCTACCAGTGGAAGGCCCTCGAGTTGGTGGACTACGCCGCCCGCATCGCCGCCCGCACGCTGCAGCTTTCGAGCTTGGGTGACTTTGAAAGTCTGGAACCGGCTTACCTCGAGCGCGTGAAGCAACTGGCGGCGCAAAAGGGCGTGTGGCTGGACGCCGGCATCGGCTGTATCTGTCCCTTGGCCGACGGCTGGCGCGCCGCCGACGTTGACCCGGCGACTTACTTGGCCAAAGGTTTGCGCGTAGCCAAAGCCCTGGGAGCCAGTGCCATGCGATGTTACTTAGGTAACATCAACGACCGCCGCAAGACTCCCGTCGATCAACTTACTGAGGCGGCTCTGCGCGGACTGCGCGGCGTGCGGACCCTGGCCCAGGACTTAGGCGTCAAAATTGCCATCGAAAACCACGGCGACTTAACCGCGCGCGAGACCCGCCATCTGATAGAGGACGCCGGTAAGGACTACGTCGGAGCCTGCCTCGACATCGGCAATCCGCTCTGGGTGCTGGAAGATCCGTTGCTCACCGTCGAAGTGCTGGCGCCTTACATTGTCTCCACCCACTTGCGCGACTCGGCGCTCTACGCGCACCCGCGCGGCGCGGCCTTCCAGTGGCTGGCGCTGGGCGACGGCACCATGCCGGTGCGCGAGATCTTCGCCAAGGTGCGCCAAGTGGCTCCGCGTTCGCCTCTGCACCTGGAGATCATCACCGGCAGGCCGCCCCAGGTGCTTGCTTATCACGAAGACGAGTTGTGGAAGACCTTCGGCACACTGCCGGCCGCGGACTTTGCCCGCTTTGCGACGTTGGTAAAGCGCGGCCGTCCTTATGAAGGCGGCATGATCATCGCCGACATTCCTGGCGGCGCTGCGGCTCCCGCTGAGTACCAGGCGGCCATGAAGTTACAGCAGCGCTTGGACCTGGAACGGAGCTTGGCGTTTGCCAAACAGCTGCTAGCCTAGACTTGCTTCGCGTCTTTTGCCGCCGCTAAGAAGCGGCCGACAAAGTTGGTATCGAATTGCGCACTCAGGAATTCGGGCGTATTCAGTAGTCGTTTGTGCAGCGGAATGATGGTGTGGATGCCCTCCACGATAAAGGTGTCGAGGGCCCGTTTCATGCGGGCAATGGCCTCCTCACGGTCCGGAGCGTGGACCACCAGTTTGGCCACCAGCGAGTCGTAGTAGGGCGGAATGACGCCGTCGGTATAGGCGGCGGTGTCGACGCGCACGCCGATGCCGCCGGGGACGTTCCAGCCGGTGATGCGCCCGGGTGACGGCGCAAACGTCTCCGGATGCTCGGCGTTGATGCGGCACTCGATGGCGTGGCCGCGCATGGGGATGGGGTTCGGGAGGATGTCGGCCAGGCGGGCCCCGGCAGCGATCAGAATCTGGCTCTTCACCAAATCGACCCCGCTCACCATTTCGGTTACGGGATGCTCCACTTGAATGCGCGCGTTCACCTCAATGAAGTAGAGGTTCTCGTGCTCGTCCATCAGGAATTCGACAGTGCCGGCGTTGGTGTAACCAATGGCCGTCAGCGCCGTTTCCAGCGTCTCAGTCATGCGGGCGCGCAAGGCGGGCGTCATCACCGGGGACGGCGCCTCTTCGATGATCTTTTGATGCCGGCGTTGCATGGAACATTCGCGTTCGCCAATCACCTTCACGTGGCCGTGCTCATCGCCCAGCACCTGAAACTCGATATGGCGCGGCGCGCTAATGTACTTTTCGATGTAGACGTCCGGCACCGCGAAAGCGGCTCCGGCTTCGGCCTGTGCTTGCCTCAACAAAGCCGGCAGTTCGTCCGGCCCATGGACGACGCGCATGCCGCGCCCGCCCCCGCCGGCCGAAGCTTTGATGATCACCGGGTAGCCAATCTGCCCGGCGACTTCGAGAGCCTCTTCTTCGCTGGCAATGATGCCTTCCGAACCCGGCAGTGTGGGTACGCCCTGGCGCTTCATCGCCGCGCGGGCCTCTTGCTTTAAGCCCATCATCCGCGTGATTTCCGGGCGCGGCCCGATAAACTTGATGTTCGATAGTTCGCAGACTTCGGCGAAGTCCGCGTTCTCGCTCAAGAAGCCATAGCCCGGATGAATGGCATTGACGTTGGTGATTTCGGCGGCGCTGATCACGCTGGGGATGTCCAGGTAGCTACGGGCGCTTTTGGCGGGGCCAATGCAGATGGCTTCGTCGGCGAAGCGCACATGCAGGCTGTTGCGGTCGGCTTCCGAATAGACGGCGACCGTTTTTATGCCGAGCTCCTTACAGGCGCAGATCACCCGCAGTGCGATCTCGCCGCGGTTGGCAATCAGAATCTTGCTGAACATCTTACTTGTTGGGCTTCAGGGCGAAGAGCGCCTCGCCGTATTCCACGGGCTTGGTGTTGGAAACCAGCTTGGCCACGATGGTGCCCGAGTATTCGCTTTCGATCTCGTTCATCAGCTTCATGCTTTCGATGATGCAGAGTACCTTGCCCACTGCGACCGTGTCGCCCACCTTGATGAAGGGGGCGGCGTCCGGCGAGGGGGTGTCGTAGAAAGTCCCCACGATGGGGGACTTGATGATGATCACCGACGGGTCAGTCAGGGGATCATCGCTTATCGCAGGCGCGGACGGCGCGCTAGCCGCGGCCGGTGCCGCCACAATGGTAACGGGTGCGGGGGCAACCACCTCGGCCACCGCACCCGCCAAGCGGATGCGCACCCGGTTTTCA
The DNA here is from genome assembly GCA_043776185.1 of Bryobacteraceae bacterium. Classification (GTDB taxonomy): domain Bacteria; phylum Acidobacteriota; class Terriglobia; order Bryobacterales; family Bryobacteraceae; genus JALHNI01. The sequence goes on from JAYVRS010001156.1 coordinate 2,781, forward strand.
CCGCGTTGTACTTCTAACTCCGCGACGCCCGAATCTTGCGCCAGGCGAATTAACTGCTGAATCTCTTCGTTGGTCATGGCTTTCTTCAATTGCTAAATAACGAGCAGGTCCTTCGGCGTAGGAGTCAGCACATCGCAGCCGGTCTCGGTGACGAGCACCGTGTCTTCAATGCGAATACCGCCCTCGCCGGGGAGATAGACGCCCGGCTCAATGGTAATCACCATGCCGGGCGCGAGTGTCATGGCTTCCGTACGGCCCAGACGCGGAGGCTCATGAATTTCGAGCCCAAGGCCATGGCCGGTGGAGTGGATAAATTGCTTTTGCAGGCCGTGCCGCTTCAGGGTGATCCTGGCGCGACGGTCAATTTCGGCGGCTAGTACGCCGGGGCCCACGGCGTCGATGGCCGCGAGTTGCGCCTCAAGCACGGCGGCATACAAATGGCGCATCCGGTGGGTGGCTTTGCCCACCACCAGGGTCCGCGTCATGTCGCTCATGTAGCCATTTTGCTGCGCACCCATGTCCACCAATAGTAGCCGATTGAGGCCAATCAGTTCCTGGCGGGGCCGGGCATGAGGCAACGCCGAATGGGTGCCCGAAGCCACAATGGTGCCGAAGGCGGTGCCCTCAGCGCCCAGCTTGCGCTGCTGGTAGTCGAGCTCGGCGGCGAACTCGCTTTCGGTCATCTTGGCGGGCCGCAGCTTGCGCAGCGCCCGGTCGAAGGCCAGCGAATTGGTCACCACCGATTCCTGAATGCGCTCAATCTCGCTCGCGGACTTCACCAGCCGCGCCGTCTCCACCCAGCCATCGACGGGCGTCAGCTTCAACGATTTGGGGGGGGGTTCCACTAGCGTGGCGTAGTCTTCGTAAGAGAGGCGGCCCTTTTCAAAGCCCAGCTTGCGAATCTTGCTCTTCGTGACACGGGCCACCGCTTCGTTCAGCAGCGGACCCTTCTTGACGATAGAGATCGGGCAGGAGGCTTCGGCTTGGCTTTGCGTGGTGTAGCGAGGGTCAGTGAAGAGGCGCGCACCGGACGTGGTCAGCAGCAGCAGCGCGTTGCTGCCCGTGAAGTTGGTGAGGTAACGTATGTTCACCAAGCAGGTGACCAGCAGGGCCTCAAGTTTTGCGGCGCGTAAACGTTCGGAAATGGCCGAGCGCCGCGCGGCTGCCTCGTCTCGGGTCGCAGACTGTATCAAACCAAAATTTTACCATTCTGGAACGCCGAAGTGGCGAAGAACAGCGGAGCCGGGTGCGCGACATGGACGTCAGAATTCGCGGATTGCCCTTCCTGTGGCCCATAACCTAGCGTAGTGATACGCGAGGTTGCAGGAGGCCATCATGTCTGACGCTCTGACAAGTCTGGAAGCTCGGCGCGCGGCAGTCCAATCCCAATTGGTTCCATTGGGGGATATGCGATCCGCTTCTATCACCAGCATCGGTGGCCGTTGTGGCCATGCCCGTGGCCATTACCACCAACCCGGCGACGCTGGTCACGGCCCTTGTCATCGGTTGACCCGCAAAGTAGACGGCTAGACGGTGACGGAGACGTTTGCCTCACCGGTTGCACTTGCCAAGGCGCAAGGAGAGATTGCTGAATACCACGGCTCCGTAAGCTGGGCGATGAACTCCCGGCCGTCAACAAGCAGATTTGCGCGCAGCGGCCCGTTGCCGAACCACGCCATTCCACAGTGCCGCAAACGCGGGATGATCGGCGAAAACGCTCCGGGAAGGCATTCGGTCCACGCCCCATCAGGGCGCACCACGCTGATCCGCACTGTGGCCGCCTGCTTCGGCATCAAAAAGCTAAAGTGATTGGGCAGGTCGTCGTAACGATCGCGAAACCGTTCGTCCGGCCGATCGCCGATCGCCCCGCTGCGGCGATTGCAGGAATAGCCAAGGCGAAACACGTGGTCCAACATGGACTCACTATCCGCTAACTCGCAGGTGCTGAGCATCATTTGAAGTCTCGCTTTTATCCTCCTGGCGCAGGCGCGCCTCGAAAGCGGCCAAGCGTGCCCTGATAAACTCTCCTCGTGCGGCTTATTCTGTTCTCGTTGGTCGTAAGCACCTGCGCCCAAACCGTCCCTCAACGCGTCTGGAGCGGTCCTAACGTCAACCTCCTCGGTGGGCCGTCCCCCGATGGCCAATGGCTCTCCTACGTCGATTCCACCGAACTCACCGTCCGCAACGCTACCGAAACCCGCCGGCTTACCCATCGGCCCGCCGCCTCCCCGGAGTTCGCCTACTTCTCCGTCTTCGCCCCCGATTCCCAGCGCATCGCCTATGCCTGGTTCAACGCCGAAGGCTTCTATGAACTACGAACGGTGTCGGTGGAGGGCGAGGCCCCCAAAATCGTTTACCGCAACGCAGAGAGCGCTTTCGTGCAGCCCTGCGCTTGGTCGCCCGACGGCACCCATATTCTTACCCTGCTCTTCCGCCGCGATAACACCAGCCAAATTGCCCTCATCCCCACGGCCGGCGGCCGCCCCACCATCCTCCGCTCGCTCCCCTGGATCTACCCCAAGAAAATGGACTTCTCTCCCGACGGCCGCTGGATTGTCTATGACCGTTTTCGCCACGAAGGCCAGCCCGAACGTGCCGTTTACCTCCTCGCCTCGGACGGTGGCCAAGAGTTTCCCCTGCTCGACACGCCCGCCAGCCATCTTTTCCCCCTCTGGGCACCCGATGGCCAACAGGTCCTCTATGTCGTCGAAGCCGACGCCGGCCTCTGGTCCATCGGCGTCACCGATGGCAAAAGTCATGGCCCCCCGCAACCCGTCGCCAAAGGCTTGGGCCGCATCCTGCCCATGGCCATCACCAAGTCGGGCGAATTCCACTACGGCTTGCGCAGCGGCCACACAGATATCGCCGTGCCCGGCGGACTCGTGAAGACCAAATACCCCGGCCTTAATCGTGCGCCCGCGTGGAGCCCCGACGCACAAACCCTGGCCTACCTCTCGCGCCGCGGCACCGAGAATTATGGCCAGGAGAGTCGCGTCATCGTCCTCAACCGCCCTCGCGAAAACGACGAGCGCGAGTTGCCTTGGTCCATCGCCTTGATGGAGGCCGTCGGCTGGGAGGGCCCTGAAACGTTGCTCGTGTCCGGTGCCGATAGCAAAGGCCGCCAAGGCACCTTCCGCCTCTCCCTCGCCACCGGCACCTTCACTTGGCTCCGGCCGGACCGTTCGAAATCCTTCGGCGATCCCGCCAAAGCCTCCACCGTCGGCGAACTCAAGAGCGAAGTCTGGAAGCTGAAACTGCCCGCCCCTCGCGTCGCCATCCCCGCCGGCCTCGATGCCTTCCTCCCCGTTCCCGCCAACAACCCGCTCACGCCCCAGAAGATCGCGCTCGGGAAAAAGCTCTTCTTCGACCAGAACCTTTCGCGAGACCGCACCATCTCTTGCGCCACCTGCCACCAGCCTGATTATGCTTTTGCCGACGCCCGCCCCGTCGCCGTCGGCATCGGCGGCCAACGCGGCGATCGCCGCACTCCCCGCATCGCCAACCGCGCCTATGGCTACAGCTTCTTTTGGGACGGCCGCGCCAAAGATCTGGAGAGCCAAGTCGTTCAACCCATCGAGAATCCCAAAGAAATGGACCTTCCCCTTGCCGAGGCCGCCGCCCGCGCCGGCCTCACCCCCCTCGCTCTCCAACAAGCTCTTGCCAGCTATGTCCGCACCATTCTCTCCGGCGATTCCCCCTTCGATCGCTACCTTTTGGGCGACCGCGACGCCCTCACCGCCGCCCAACAAAAGGGCCTCAAATTGTTTCAGGGCAAAGCCGGCTGCTCCGCTTGCCATGTCGGTCCCAATCTTTCCGACGAGAAGCTTCACGACACGGGCATCGGTCCCGTACCCATCCGCATCAAAACCCCCTCCTTGCGCGACGCCGCCCAAGCCCCGCCTTACATGCACGATGGCTCCCTTGCTACCCTCGCCGACGTCATTGACCACTACAACCGCGGCACCGATCGCCATCCCGACTTGCACCCGCTCCTGTTGAACTCCAGCGAAAAGGATCAGCTCCAGGACTTTCTCCAAGCCTTGAACGGCGTCATCACCCACGGCCTGCCCAGCTATGGAAACTGAAGGGGAGAACTAAACGGAAACTAAAGGGGCTTGACGTGCGTCCCTAATCGCGAGAAGATCCCCACAGGAGGGCGAAATGCTTCGATTCTTTGTGTGCGCCGCAGCTACTTGTTTGGCTGGTTCGCTAATGGCTCAAGATGTCGTCACCGCCAAGGCCGGTTTGATTCATTACATCGAGGGCGATATCACCCTGGACGGTGCGATGTTGAGCACCAAGCCCGGCAAATTCGCCGAAATGAAGAAGGGTTCGGTCCTGAGGACGCTGGAAGGCCGCGCCGAAGTGCTGCTGGCTCCGGGCTCGTCGGTTCGACTCTCCGATAGCTCCACTCTTCAGATGAAGTCCACCAGTTTGGAGGACACGCGTTTCTCGATCACCGCTGGGTCGGCGATGGTGGAGGTGGGCGATTTAGAAAAATTTATGTCGATCGTGGTCGCCGTGGGTCCCTCCGAAGTGACGCTACGGAAGAAGGGCCTGTATAGTTTCTCGGCTGAGCCGCCCTCGTTCAAGGTTTTTGAAGGCGAAGCTTCGGTATCCGACGACGGGAAGTCGACGATGGTAGGCAAGGGCCGCTCGGCGGAGGTGGGTACCAATGGTGAGGTGGTGGTGGCGCGGTTCGATGCCAAGAATGGCGATGAACTGTATCGCTGGGCGAAGCGCCGGTCCTATTCCATGTCGATGGCGAACTTGTCGGCGGCCAATAGTTTGCACACGCAAGGGATGAGTTGGATGCAGTCCGGCTGGATGTACAACCCGTATTTCGGCATGTACACCTTCATTCCGAATCGTGGCATGTACACGAGCCCTTGGGGCTACGGCTACTTCAGCCCGCGTCAGGCTTATGACTACATCGTGATCGCGGCCAATCCGCGGAGCGCCTATCAGAACGGCGGTGGCGGCGGTCTCAACGCTGGGTACGCTGGTTACGAAGGCACGGGCCGCATGAGCACCTCTTATAATTCGAACTTGGGCTATTCCACCTCCGATACTCGCTCGTCCGGTGGCTACGTCGGCGGTAACTCAGGCCCGGCGGCAACGGGAGGTGACTCCGGCATGCGCGGCGGCGGTGGCGGTGGCGCAGTGGGTGGCGGTGCTCCGGCGGCTGGCGGCGACGGCGGCGGTGTTCGTGGCGGTGGTGGCGGCGGCGGTGGTGGCGGCGCGGCCCCGACAAATCAGTAAGGGCGAATCAGTAAGTAAGATACTAGAGGGGTGGCCTGCGCAGGAAACATTACGCCCATCCCTCCTGGAACTCACCAGCTCGAATTCTGTTACGACTATTTTGACCCGCCTTCCCGGCTCCAGGCCCAGCATCAACCAGCGTTTACGCTGAGTGTGCTGGGCCTTAGTATTGAGGAGCAGGCGGCCATCTTCGCCCTCATCCCCACCGATTCTTCGCGCCCCTCGCATTGGTTCAAGGCCCGCTGGGGACGCATGGGCACCGGACCCATCAACTTCATGCCGATCCCGGCGCAGTTGGAGGATGATCGCGTCGGGGTCACGCTCTACGGCCACAAGACTTCCAACTTCAACTGGCGCAGTTGCCAGTGGGAGATTGTCGAAATCGTCGCGCCGCGCTCCTATGAGATGCCGTTGCTCGATGGCGAAGTGATCGAGATTCCCAACAATCAGGCCGCGCCGCACGCTTTTCGCGATGGGGTGGCGGTGGCAAATCTGGATCTTTTGGCCCCCGGAAAGCATGACGATCTGGCTATCGAGAAGGAGGCGGAAGCCCACGGAAAAAGCTACCTGGTCCACTTCGGTGGTCGCATCTGGCGTCGTTGGCTCGATGCGGAGGCGCATCGTGAGCCGATCGAGTTGCTGGCCTTCGATCCGGCTTCACCGATGCTCGAAAGCGCGATGGAAGCGGTGTGGGGCGAGATCGGTGGCCAGGAAGAGGCCAAGCGCGAGCTGATTCGCGCCATTCAATGGCCGGTGCTCTATCCCGAGCTTTTCGTCCTTTTCAAGCGCCGCCGTAGCCGGGGCGTCCTGCTTTATGGGCCTCCCGGATGCGGCAAGACGCTGCTGGGCAAGGCGGTGGTGAAGCTGTTGGCCGCGCTGTATCGGCGCAAGCCGGAGGACGGCGGGTTTCAATACGTCAAGGGCCATCAACTGCTGGATCAGTATGTGGGCAACTCCGAGAAGATGGTGAAGTCGCTATTCGACGCCGCGCGGCGCTGGAAGGAGACCCGAGGCTATCCGGCCGTGCTGTTCTTCGATGAAGCCGACGCGCTTTTCAAGCGCCGGCCATCGCGGGAGAGCGGCTTCACGCTGGTGCCGGCGCTGTTGGCGGAGATGGACGGCATGGATGACTCTGGGGCGTTCGTCATCCTGGCCACCAACCGCGCCGATGCGCTCGACGAAGCTATCACCCGACCCGGCCGCATCGATCGCCGCATTCGGATTACCCGGCCTGCCGAAGAGGCCAGTGCCCGCATTTTTGCGATTCATCTGGAGGGCGTCTTTCTCGACGGCAGCCTCACGGTTCGAGAGTTGGGCACGATGGCGGCGCGTGAGCTGTTTCGTCCGGAGCACATTCTTTCGGAACTGCTGCTGGAGGACTTGTCAACGCCGGTGGAGCTTCGGCTAAGCGACTTG
>JAYVRS010001157.1:0-2820 GCA_043776185.1 Bryobacteraceae bacterium
GCGGTCAGACCCAAACGAAAAAAGGGCGCCGCTCGTGAGAGCGACGCCCGAGAGAGAAAGCTAGGCTATGGCGCGATCGGTTGCGAGTTGCCGTCAATCGACAACAGGAACCGAATCAGCTTCCGCCGCTGTTCGTTGTCCGTCAGCGTGTCGACACCCTTGGTGCCGGCCGACCGGTGCGTGACATTCTCCATCACTTGTTCGATCGTGTTGACCGAACCGTTGTGGTAGAAAGTCTGCGGGAAGGCGTGCAGCGACATCAGCGACGGCGGAACGTAACCGGCCGCACCTAGCGGAGCGACCGCATTCTGCCGGATCTCCGTCTTGAGCGTGCCGTCGAAGGTGCCGACGTTAGTGAGTTCGCTGATCACTTGGCCCGCCACGATCAGGTTGGTCGCCGGAGCGGGGGTAAACTTGATGCGGCCCACGGTCCAGTTCGCCGTCCCGTGACAGCTCTGGCACTTGGCCACCTTGAAGTACTCCTCACCGTCGAGGACATCGGGCTCGTCTTTCTTCACCGGAGAGATCGGTGCGCGAATGCCGAACTGGATGTAGGTCTTGAGGGCGTCCCAGCCGCCCACGCCGCGCACGCGCAGTTGCCGGCGATCCGCATTAGCCGGCACAAAAGCCGCCAACGTGGGATCGGGCGTTGTATTGTCGGCGCCAACGATGATGCCTCGTCCACCGGAAGCGCCACGGATGTTGGCTTCGAAGTCTTCCTGTTCGTCGAAGATGCCGCTCCAGTTGAGGGCGCGCATCTGGGCGACATCGGTAGGATCGAAGTCCTGGTGCTGCGGAAGCGTACGCCGCGGACCAGCGCCAAAGATCCACACCACGTTATCGCTCAAGCCGTTTGGATGGCAGGAAGAGCAGGAGCCCCAGCCACTGGCCGACATCCGGCCCGTGATCGGCGGCTCAAAGGGCTGACGCGGATCGAAGGTGCCGACGGAGGTGTTATACAGCTCTTTGCCGACATGGATGATGTCCTCGAAAGTGCCGGACTCGGGCAGCGCCGTGGAGCGCAACGTGGCCAGCACGATGTCCTTGTTGATATCGATCACCGTGACATCGCGCGAAATGTAATTCATCACGTAGGCGCGAGTATCGGCCGAGTTGATCACGATGCCGCGCGGATTGCGTCCGGCCGGAATCTCCAGCACCCGGGTGGGGTCGGCCACATCGCTTTGCACCGTAGGTACGCCCGTCGTGGGGTCCACCACGACCTTCGCCACCACGTTGCTTGCCGCGCTCAAGACATAGCCTTCATTCAGCCGGTTCTTGAACGCGATGGACCACGGCACGGTGAGGAAGAGCTTGGTCGCATTCCTCTGGTTTTTCACCGCGAGGTGCATGTTCACCGTCGCGCCCGTGTCCTTATAATTCCCGTCGATAATGCCCAATAACGATTGGGTATTGACATCGAATCGCACCGGACCATTCGGGGAAGCGCCCGTGCTGGGCACATAGGCGAAAGTGTTCTTCACGGCGATGCTATTCAGCTGATTGGGATAGGCGCCCGTCGTGAACTTCAGGTCCTCTTCAGTGATCACAGCCGGGGGGGCAATGCGTCCAATGGCGTCGCCAGGGGCCTTGAAACCGGTGTCGCGGATGGGCTTCATCTCCACCGTCGTCACCACCGTGTCATCGGACGTGCGCAGCACCGTCACGCGGCCGCTCTTCGAGTCGTCCTCGCCATCCAGCTTCACGCCATTCGGCAACGAGAGAAACTGGGTGACGTACACAATCTCGTCGTCGTCGTTCTCGTCATTGTCATTCGTGATGGCGATGCCCCGGGGCTCAAAGCCCACATCCGTGATCGTCTTGATCACGCGGCTTGAGGCGGTATCGATCACCGAGACCGTGTTGGAGCGGGCATTCGTCACATAGAGTTTCTTGCCATTGGGAGTGAGCGCCAAACCATACGGCTCCGTCCCCACCTGGATGTCACCCACGCGCTTGAGCCAAATCACCCGCAGGCGGTTGATCGCGAAGATGGACACGGTTCCCGTCACCGTGTTGGCCACGTAGACGCGGCTGCCATCGGGCGAAATCGCCACGCCGTTCGGCTCCTCGCCGGTGGATTGTTCAATGATCTTACGGTTACGGTCCGCACCCACTTCGAAGAGCGAGATGGAATTCGTATCCGGGTTAGCGACCACCATGATGCTGCCTGCGGCATCGAGAGCGATCGGTTGGGAAGAGGTGGGGCCAGCAAAGCGGGAAACCGGGGCCTGAGCAATCGCCGACTCCTGCTGCAGGACGGCATAGGCCGCCGCCAGCAGGACCGTCATCGCGATCACGCCGAGTCGCGCGCTCCACAGTTCTTTTCGTTTTTGTTGCATATAGTGAACTCCGAAGGACCCATTCAAGTTAGGGGGTCAGTTAGGAGCTTACGACAGTTACCGCAAGGAGTCCTCTGAAAGTTCTCACAACCGGGGTAGAGTCCTCATGAATTTGTTAGGAGCCCCTAACCACTTCTCAAGAAGTTGTCAAGACGCCGAATTATTCTACGCTTCGACTAGATACAATAGCGGGGGCGGAGGTGCCGAATGAAGTGTGGATCGCTCTTGTTCTTGCTAAGCGGACTACTAGGGGCCGACGACGGGCAACGCCTCTTGCGCGTCGACCATTATGTGCGCGTGCGATCTGTGGCGCCTTCCATGAATGGGCAAACCTCGCAGGTCTACGTCCGCGAAGTGGTGCAGACGGGGTCGGCGTTAAGAGGACCCGTCTTGGGAGTCGTACTATTCGTTCATGGAGCGGGTACCCCCGCCGAAGTCGCCTTCGACGTTCCTTATCACGACTACAGTTGGATGGCGT
>JAYVRS010001158.1:0-9396 GCA_043776185.1 Bryobacteraceae bacterium
CTAGCGCCGGGCGTAATCGCCAAGGGGCAAGTGGGCGATGCACGGGGCGGGCGCGGTGTCTTCAATTCGAACTTTTCCGTGGGCGGCGGCCGTACCTCCACGAACGAAGTACTGCTGGATGGCGCGGTGAATACGATTGGAGACTTTAATGGCGTGGCCTTTAGTCCACCGCCGGATGCGGTACAGGAGTTTCGGGTAGAAACGAATAGTTTTTCAGCAGAGTTTGGCCGCACGGGCGGGGGAGTGGTGAATATCCTGACTAAGTCCGGGGCAAACAAGTTTCATGGCACTTCTTACTACTATCATCAGAACGATTTTCTAAACGCCAATAGCTTCACGAATAACCGCTTCGGCACGCCTCGCCCGGTGCTACGGCGGCATCAATATGGTTTGGCCGTGGGGGGGCCGGTACAGGTTCCGCGTCTGTACAACGGCAAGAACAAGACATTTTTTTTTACGGCCCTTGAGGGGCGACGAGAGAAAGATCCAGTGCGGAGCGTTACCAGTGTGCCCACGGAAAGTGAACGCCGGGGTGATTTTTCCGAGACGCGCTTTCTGAGTGGCCCGGGGCCACAGTTGATCAATATCTACGACCCTGCCACGAGCCGCGTAGACGGCGGGGTTCGCAGCCGCGAGCTTTTTCCTGGTAATGCCGTGCCCGCATCGCGGATCAACCCGGTGGCGGCCCGCATGCTACAGGAATATCCTGCGGCCAATCGGGCGGGGAGTTCGGTGACGGGCCGCCAGAATTATTTGTATGCTGGTGCCAGAACTTACAGCCGGGATTTGTGGACGACACGAGTGGACCAGATCTTCAGTGAGCGGCATCGTATGTTCGGGCGTTACTCGCAGCAACATTCGCTCGACACCCAGCCTAGCGTCAAGGTACGTTTTACGAACTCGAACAATACCAAGGACAGTTTCTTCAACTTCGGACTAGACGATACCTACCAGATGACGCCGAGGTTGTTCAATGTCTTCCGGTACATGGTGGTGCGGTATCGGGCCAACCTGATTTCGAATACGTTGGGTTTTGATCCGACGACGCTGGGTCTGCCAAGTTACATTCGCGATTCCGCTAATGTGCTGATCTATCCTAACGTCAGCGTAGGCAGCGGCATTCCGGACCTGGGTGGGACAGCCTTCAACAACCAGCCGCGCGACACGCAGGGTTTTCAGGAAAATTTGATCTATGCCGCTGGCCGGCACACGATGAAGATGGGCGGCGAGTATCGATTATATCGATTTTACCCCTACCAAGTGGCGAATCCCACGGGAGCCTATGGCTTCAGCCAGAATTACACGGCTTCCGACCAATTGGGCACCGCACGTCCCGAGCAGGGTTTAGGGCTAGCAAGTTTCCTGTTGGGCTTCGGCAGCTTCGCCTACGAGAAGGTAGAGCCACTTAGTGCGTTCCAACACTATTTCGGCGGGTACTTTCAAGATGACTGGAAGGTAAATGACCGGCTGACGCTGAATCTCGGTTTGCGTTGGGAGACGGAGACGGGCACGGGAGAGGCGCATGATCGGCTCACTTACTTTGATCGTCAAGCGGTGAATCCTTTGGGCGGCTCGGGGGCTATTCTGTTTACCGGCGGAAAGAATCCGCGCACCATCCGGCAGACCAATTGGAAGAACTACGCTCCGCGTTTTGGATTCGCTTACCGCCTCAATAGCCGCACCGCCATCCGGGGTGGCTATGGGCTTTTTTACTTGCCGATCGGGCTCGAAACCGCGATCGTTACGACGCCGTTCAACTACACCGTTAACGCCGATGTGTTTAATGCGAATTATACGCCGAAGACGACTCTGTCTGATCCTTTTCCGGGGGGCATCAATCGCCCGGGTTCTACGAATCGGATCGAAGATGGGAGCTATCGGACCGGGAACAACGTGAACACGGTGCTGCGGGACCAAGCCAATAGTTACGTCCAACAATGGAACGTCGCCTTGGCACGGCAAGTTGGCCGCACGGTGGGCTTGGAGCTAACTTACTTCGGCAGCCGTGGGGTGCGCCTGCCGACGAATAGCTTAGAGCTGAATCAGATTGATCCGAAGAATCTAGCGAACGGGGGCGCCTATCTGAATGAACTGGTGCCAAATCCTTATCTGGGGAAGGGCGCGGGTGGCTTACTCGCGTTGGCGCGCATTCCGCGGATGCAGTTATTGAAGCCCTACCCGCAGTACGCTTCGCCCACGACGGCCAATGCTTATGGCACCAGTCTGCTGTACTTCCGGCCGCCGGTAGGCGATAGCATTTATCACGCGATGACGGTGCGCGTGGATCGAAAGTTTTCGCGCGGCTTCTCGTTAACGGCCCATTACACGGTGTCGAAGGTAATCGAAACGGGCGGCGGTGGCAATGGCATCGCCTTCCTGGACCCGGCGGGGATTCGGGATATTTACAACGTGCGATTGGAGCGCTCAGTGGGCTCGTTCGATGTGCCGCAACGTTTCGTGATGACGGCAGCCGTGGGATTGCCGTTCGGCCAGGGAAAACGATTCCTGAACCGCGGGGCGTTGATCAATCGATTGGCGGGCAACTGGCAGTTCTTTACGAATACGCTGCTGCAGAGTGGATTGCCGGTGAACGTGGGCGGACCGGACTTGTCGCGGGTGGCGGGCGCGAGTCCTTCGCGGGCGTCGGTGGTACCGGGAGTGGTGGCAAAGCTGCCGTTGTCTGAGTCGATCGCCAATTCGCGAGCATGGGACAATCGTTGCGGATGCACGAAGCCTTGGTTTAATCCGCAGGCCTTTGGCACGACGCCAGAATTTGTGCTTCCCAACGGGCCGCGCTTCCTGCCGAATATCCGCGAAGGGTGGCTGCGCACGACGGATGTGAACTTACAGAAGTCAGTGTTCTTACACGAGAAACTGCGGCTTTCGCTCCAGTTGCGAGCGTTTAACGTTTTTAACCAGGTGACATTCAGCGGACCGAGTGTGATCGGGGCCAATCAAGCCAACTTCGGTAGCGCGGGAGGCGTGCAGGACAATGCCCGGCGGGCCGAAGTGGGTGCGAAGTTCTATTTCTAATACTCTGCCGCTTGCTTGTTACATTTTGGCACCAGTTACTCGCAGGCTAACGAAGATCAACCCCTAGCTGTTGCAGGGTCGCGCGCGCGCGTCCACGAATCACCGCGTCAGAGGCGGTAGCCGCTCGACGCAAAAAGGGAGTGGCCTCGCCGGAGTTGCCGGCGGCGGCTAGCGCTAGCCCAAGGCTCAAACTCGCGCCGGCCGACTGCGGACGTAGCCGTAACAGTTCGCGGTAATGCAACGCTGCCGCAGTCGCTTGGTTGCGGGCCATCAGCAGATCGCCAAGCAACTCATGGGCGTCGGCAAAGGCGGCGTCGGCGCGCAAACCGGCTTCGAGTTCTCGCTGGGCGTCATCGTAGCGTTGCCCTTGTCCCAGAAGCATGGCGTAGTTGTAGCGAGTGCCGGCGTCGTTGGGACGCAGGCGGAGCGCCTGGGCGAACTCCGCCTCGGCCTCGGCCGTCCGCGCGGTGGCCGCCAATAGATTCGCGAGGTTCGCGTGCGCATCGGCATAGTCGGGTTTGATGCGGATCGCTTCGCGGAACGCCGATTCTCCGCGGGCTGCGTCGCCGGTGGAGAACCGCAGGATCCCCAGATTGTTGTGTGCCTCCGGCAGTTCGGCATCGAGCGTGATCGCCTTTTCGAGCGCCGCCCGCGCGTCGGCCGGGCGGCCCATTGAACGGTAACTCATGCCGAGCTCATGCCACGTCAACGCGCGGGCCGTGCTGACCGTGATCGAACGCTCGAAAGCCGTCACCGCCTCCGCGTGCCGCGACAAGCGGCGCAACAAGGTTCCCAACTTCTGCCAGTGCATCGCGGACGTAGGATCGCGGCGCGCCGCCTCGCGATACCAGGGCAGCGCCTTTGCCAACTGCCCATCGTTTTCGAGCGCCTGCGCCAATTCGAGATACCAAGCCGCCCGTTGTGGCGAGTATCGCGCAATGGCGGCGGTCAACTTGACGATGCCGGCTTTCAGGTTGCTCTTCTGCTTTACCTGGGCCACCGCCAAGTACAACTCGCCCTCCGCCGTCGGCGGAAGGGTGCGGGGATAGTAAGGAACCACCTCTCCGTGATACTCATCCCGGCGTTCAAGGCGTTCGGCCAAGAGATTAGCGGCGGGTTTGGCGCGCTGAATGAGGTGATCCGTCATGGACACATGGATCACGTCCTCGGTCCGACGCTTGGGCATGTGGCACTCAGCGCAATTTGTTTGTGGCGAAGCGTGAGATGCGGCGCTCAGCGTCCCGGGATGACACTGCCGGCAAGCGGCATCATAATGGCGCGCGGCGTCCGCACCCCGCGGCGCATCGTGAGCGTTGTGGCAAGTGGTGCAGGTCATCTTGCCGGCGCTCTTGAGGAAACAGGCAGATTGGCGCAGGCGATAAGCCGAACTGACAATTTCGAATTTCTCCTCACGGCCTTTCCCCGGCGCATGATCGAAGTTCAGAATGAAGTCCGCCAAAGGTTCACCGGGGCGGAAGGAAAATGGACCTCGGTCATAGCGAATGATGGCGTTGGGCAGCGGAAAGCTCGTGGTCTCCAGATGACAAGCCATGCAGATCTCCATCTGGCGCTCGGCTCCGAGACGGGCCGGATTGACGATGGCTTGGCGCACCAGATGGCGGGCGCTGCCGGGCTTGCCCGCCAGCTCGACATGCCGCGCCCCGGAACCGTGACAGCGTTCGCAATCGAGACCTAAGGGCAGCGGGGCGGTATAGACCGCGTCTTCCCCCGCCTTCTGGTTCCGGGCGGGCACCTTCGGGTAGGCGTTGTGGCAGAACATGCAGTCGTAGGTGACGGGCCGTCGAAAGCCCTCGTGATCCGGACGGTCATAGCCCGGATTCATCGCCCAATAGCCGCCTTTTTCGGCGTACCAGCCCAGCGGCAGTTCGATCAGCGTGTTCGCCGCAGTGCGGTGCAGATAGGCGCGAGCGTGATTGCCAGAGCCCATCACGTAGTCGATGCTCTTTTCCATCAAGTTGATCTCGCGGCCGGCCGAGTCTAATTGGTACCGCCGCTGAAACAGCGTCTCGCCGCGAGAAAACAGGGTGAAATAGCTTTCCGATGGCGCGTGAAAGTAAGGGCGCTCCGGAAGGGGAGTGTTATTGGGGGATGCGAGCGCGAAGGAGCGCCCCATTCCTGTCTTCCGATAGGACTCCCAAATCTGCCGATGACAGCCGGCGCATACGCTCGACCCGTCCGGCTGCGCGAAGGCCATGCCCGCCAAAAGCCCGGTGAGTATTAGCCGTGTTGCCATCCGTCGCCCATCCTAACAGAGCTCCGGCGATGTTCACTTCTGCAGAATTGTGATAGCATTTCGCGAGAGAGAAGGTGTCTTACTGTGACCAATCCAATTTCCAACCGGCTTTGCGTGGCTCTCATGCTGCTGGCCGGAACCGTTGCCCTTTGGGCTCAGAGCGGCGCCGGTTCCATTCAGGGGAATGTGCAGGATGCGACATCCGCCGCATTGCCTGGTGCCCGCGTGAAGGCCTTGAACCAGGCCACGGGAGTGTCGGCGGAAACCACAGCGAATGAGAGCGGCTTCTACGCCCTGAAAGGCCTTTTCGCCGGGACTTACACGGTCACTTACGGCGCAGCGGGGATGAAGACTTCGGAATCCCTGATCACGCTGCAGAACGGCCAGGTGCTGGTGTTCAACACCCAATTGACGGTCGGTGAAGTGAGCGAGAAGATCAGCGTCAGCGGCGAGACGATCCAGCTTGCCACCTACGATAGCGGCACGGTGAACACCCAGCTGGACGCGGCGCGCATCCAGCAACTCCCGCAGAATGGGCGTAATGTGTTGGGGCTCGCGCAGAACACGGTCCCCGGCCTGGAGGCCAATGGGACTCGCGCGAATGGCTTGATGGGCGAAGCCATGGAATATTCGCAGGACGGCGCTCCGATGACGAATCGGAATTTCGGCAGCGCCGGGAACACCGCGCAGTCCACGTTGCCGGATCCTGACTCGGTGCAGGAAGTACGGTTCGAGACGCTCAACTCGAGCGCCCAATTCGCCACCCCCGCCACCGTCATCCTCACCACCAAATCCGGCACCAACCAGTTCCACGGCTCGGTATTCGAAACCGCGCGCAACAACTACTTCGGCATCGCGCGCGCCCGCCAGGATCCGGCGAACTTCAAAGCTCCGCAGCTGATTCGCAATGAGTTCGGCGGCTCGGTCGGCGGCCCCATTTGGATTCCGAAGGTTTATAACGGACGGAACCGTACATTCTTCTTCGTGGCCTTTGAGCGATTCTCGCTGCGCCAAAGCGCCCAGCAACTCATGAAAGTGCCCACCTTGCCGATGCGGAGTGGCGATTTCAGCCGCCTGATTAACGCTGCCGGCGTGCTGCAGCAGTTGTACGACCCCAACACCACGCAGGACCGGGCGAATGACTACAGCCGCCTGCCGTTCCCCAACAACCAGATTCCCCTCACCCGGATCAGCCCGCTGGCGAAGACTCTGTACGCGGCGACGCCCCTGCCCACCTCGGCGGACAACCCCATCATCAACTTCAATCTGAATGGCCAGAACCCCACTCAACAGACGGTGCCCAACTACACCACCCGGCTCGACCACGTCTTCAATGAAAAGAATCGCGGCTATTTCCGCTTCACCGAAATCGATCAGCAACAGCAGGCGCTGCGCAACTATCCCATCGCCTCGCCGCCCAACCTCGGCACGAGCGAGTTGCCGGCGGGTGCCACCGGCTACCAGCGCATCCCGGTCCAAACCATCAGCGGCGCGCTCGGTTGGTCCCGCACCTATTCGCCCACCCTGTTCTCGGAAACCGTCTTCAGCATGCAGTGGCAGCGGATGTACGTGGAGGGCAATGAAGCGTCGGCCAAAAATTATTCCAAGCAGTTCGGCCTGCCCGATAACTTCGGCCAGATCGGCTTCCCAGCCATCGGCGCAAACCTGTTCATGCCCTACGGCGGATCGCAGTGGAACTATGGCATGAGCCAGCGGGTTAGCACGCTCGATCAGAATTTCAACAAAATTTGGGGTAAGCATCAGTTTGCGTTCGGTGCCCGCGTCCGGCACGAAAAGTTCGGCTACATGTCCGACCGTTCGCCCAACCTGATCTCCTATACCAACCAGGCGACCGCGATCTACGACCCCGCCACCGGCGCCAACTTCAACCCGCGCGCCAACACCGGCTTCGCCGACGCCGACTTCTTCCTCGGCGCCGCGTCGAGCTTCAGCCAAAACCGCAACGCTCCCTACAACAACTGTTGGCTGATCGAATACGATACTTACTTCCAGGACAATTGGCGCGTCAGCCAACGGCTCACCATCAACGTCGGTTTGCGTTGGGAAGCGCACCCGTCGGCGCGCGCGGCTAATGACTATCTGGTGGGGTTCGACCCCAAGAACAACGCGCTGGTGCTGCCCCGGCCGCTTGACTACTACGTTAAGCAAGGCCTCACGCACGAAGCGTTACTCACCAATCTCCGCAACCTCGGCGTGAAGTTTATGAACCCCACGGAAGCCGGCTTGTCTTCGCGCATCATCAACAGCGCCAACGCTAATTTTTTGCCGCGCTTCGGCTTCGCCTATACGCCCTCGTTTGGGCGCAACGGCACGGTGATCCGCGGCGGTTATGGCGAGTATGTTTATCCCGTTCCCGTGCGGAACTCCATCCGCTATCTCACCGCCAGCTATCCGTTCACCGCCGGTTATTCGCAGAGCTACACCTCCGCGGCGCAGTCGCCGGACGGTTTGCCGAACTCCCTGTTGCGCAACCCGCTCTCGATCATTACCGGCGTCAATACCTCGGACGTAGTGAATACCAATTCCGTCAATGCCCTGTTGCCCGGCATCTCCACCGGCACCGTGGCCAGCCCCAACTATCCTCCGGCGCGCGTACGGGAAGCGAACTTCACCGTCGAGCAGCCGTTCCGGGATGGGTCAGTGCTTCGCACGTCCTACGTCTACACGCATGGCGAAAACCTCGACCAGAACTTTCTATTGAACAACGCTCCGTCCACCTACGTGTGGCAGGCGAAGACCGGCACAGTGCCGCCGACGGGAACCTTCGCCGGCGTCGCGACGCGTCCGTATGACAACCGCACCTGGGGCGGCATCACGCAATCCACCAAGTACGGCTTCTCGAACGATAGTGCCTTGCAGATCAACTACCAGCGGCCGTATCGCAAGGGCGTCGGCTATCAGGTGTTCTATGTCTTTTCGCGCGCGTTCCGCGTGGGCGGCAATACGTTCCGCGACAACTCGCTGTATCCGGCCGAAAACTTCGCCCCCGGCGCAATTCCCAAAGGTATGGACGTCGGCTCGCAACTCGAGCCGAGCCGGGAATTCAACCGTTGGCAGAACTACCGCGCCGATACGGCCATTCCGCTGCATCGCCTCACCTTCAATGGCGTGGTGGATGTGCCGCTTGGCAAAGGCCGCAGATTCCTGGGGAACACCAACAAGTTCGTCAACGCCCTGGTGGGAGGTTATCAAATGGCCTTCGTGGGCACCATGGTGTCCCAGGCGTTCCAGGTCGGCAATACGAACTTCGGCGAGTACAACCCCATCACGACTTACAAGAACAGCGCCCCGGTAAAGGATTGCCGTTCCGGCGTCTGTCGCGATGCCTACCTGTGGTTTAACGGCTATGTGCCGCCCAACGTGGTCAACACTCCCAATGGCGTCCAGGGTATTCCGTCGGACTACAAGCCCTACCTGGCCCCGCTCAACAACACGCCCGGCACGACGAATTTCGGCAACAACAACGTCACCCAGACGCTCGCCAACGGCCAGCAGGTCCTCACCGGCTTTTCGCCCGGCCCGGCCGGCGTGAATCCATACAACTCCGGCGTGCTGCAGGGGCCGAAGAACTTCCAAGCCGACATCTCGCTCTACAAGGAGGTCGCCTTCAAGGAACGTTACCGGCTGCGCTTCAACGTGGACGCGTTCAACGCCCTCAATATCCAAGGCCTCAACAACCCGAACGCGACCGACGGAATCCAGCAGCTCCAGAGTTCTTACTGGAGGCCCCGCCAGATCCAGTTCACGGGCCGCTTCACGTTCTAACGCGGCCTTCCCCGCGACCCTCACGGAACTGGACGTCGACTCCGCGATTCACGGCGCGCGGCCGCGTTGCGACGCTGGACGAAAGTCTAACGACGGGTGCGCCGATAGGAGCCTCAAAGTGGGAAACAATCGCAGTCGGCAAAAGCTGGTGGCCTTGCCTGGACAAGCGTAGCTCTCATCGTGATTCCGGCGTCGGTGCAGGATCCTGATGGTCTCCGAAAGAGAGCCCGGCAGTGCGCTGGGATAAACCGGCATACGGTAGGGGATGAAAGAGCCCTACAGGAAAGGAATAGCGAAACCATTCTGGCCTCGAGTTTTGCGGT
>JAYVRS010001159.1:0-2807 GCA_043776185.1 Bryobacteraceae bacterium
CTTGTTCTTGCTGGCCCCACTGTCCGTGGCTCAGAACATATCGTCTGGCCTGTCGGGCACCATTGTCGATTCCACCGATGCCGTCGTTCCCGGGGTCCAAATCGTCGTAAAGCAGGCGCGCACCGGCTTTGAGAAGATCTCCGCCACCAACGAAAGCGGCTACTTCTCTTTCCCCGATCTGTCGTCCGGCCAGTACACTATTTCCATCCAGCATGGCGGCTTCAAAAAGTATCAGCAAACTGACATCGCGTTGAATGCCGGCGATCAGCGCTCGCTGGGGCGCATCAAGCTGCAGGTGGGAGAAACCGCCGACACGGTGACCGTGGAGGCGACTGGAGCGCAAGTGCAACTGGGCTCTAGTGAAAAGTCGGCGTCGATTACCCAGGATGAGCTCCAGAGTCTCGCCCTGCGGGGCCGGGACGTGATGGACGCCGTGAGCCTCTTACCGGGCGTCGTGGACACCAGCGACGGACGCGAATCACCCTCCAACAATGGCACCGGCGGACTCTTCCTTTCGGGCGGCCGAGACAACTCCAAGAACGTCAGCGTCGATGGCGTCACCACGCTCGATACCGGCTCCAACGGTGGCGTCCATTCCATGCCCTCCATGGATTCGGTGGGCGAGGTAAAAGTGCTGCTTTCGAACTATGCCGCCGAGTATGGCCGCAATTCGGGCGGTGCCATCACCATCATTACCCGCGGCGGCGGCAAGCAGTTTCATGGCAGCGGCAGTTACTTCAATCGCCACGAGCGTTACTCAGCCAATAGCTTCTTTAATAACCAGCGCGGCGTGGCTCGGCAACCATATCGCTACAACATCGGTAACTATTCGCTAAGTGGTCCGGTTTATATCCCGGGCAAGTGGAATCGGGACCGCTCGCGCCTTTTCTTCTTCTGGAATCAGGAATTCCAAAGCCAGTTTATTGAATACGGCTCGCGCACGGTGACGGTCCCCACCGCCCTTGAGCGAGCAGGCGATTTTTCTCGCAGTCTCGACACCAACGGGCGCGCCCGCGTCGTCCGCGACCCGCTGACGGAGCGCGACGCGGCCAATAACAAACTCCAATTCCCCGGCAACATTATCCCGGCCAGCCGCCTCCATCCACTGGGACAAAAAATCCTGGGAATCTTTCCTCTTCCTAACTACGTCGATCCGAATGCGAACCGCGTCAATCAGTGGAATTTTCTCTCCGCTCAAAGCGGCAGTTATCCCCGGCGCACCGACATCCTGCGCCTCGATTATCAGCCCTTCACCAAGCTGCAGATAAATCTGCGGCTGAGTAATACCAACGACCGCCAGGAAGTACCGTGGGGTTTATGGGTGAATGGCGCCGTGAACATCCCGCTGACGCCGATCGATTTCCGTCAGCCGGGCCGTGGGGCAACGCTGCACACCACTTACACCGTCTCGCCCACTATCTTCAATGAGCTCATCCTCGGCGTCAGCCAGAACCATCTCACCTACGGCCCCGTCGACCCCAGCAAGGTCGACCGCACTAAGCTCGGCATCAATGTCCCGCAATTCAATCCCTCCTTGAACGCCGGTAACCTGATTCCGAACTTCTCTTTTGGCGGGGTGCAGAACGCGGCCAGTGTCAACATGAGCGATGGCGTACCCTACGACAACGCGAACCTGATTCTTTCCCTGGTGGAGAATGTCAGCAAGATCTGGAAGACGCATACCTTTCGTTTCGGGGCCTATTACGAGCGGGCCCGCAAAGATCAGAGCGCCAATGCCGCCACCCGGGGCAGCCTTGATTTTGGCGTCAACGCTCTCAGCGAATACGACACGAACTTTGCCTATTCCAACGCCATTCTGGGATCTTATAACTCTTACACGGAAGCGTCCGCCCGGCCACGCGGCTATTACTATTTCACCAATCTCGAGTTTTATGCCCAGGACGCTTGGCGCGTGAAACCGAACTTACTGCTTGATTTCGGCGTGCGCTTCTACGCCAATCAACCCACTTACGACAAGCTCAACCAGCTCTATACATTTTCCCCGGAGGCGTACAATCCGAAGAACGCGCCGTCACTGTTGCGGCCGGCGCTGGATGCCAACCGCCGTACCGTGGCGCAGGCCCCCAACGGCACTAACTATCCCGAAGGCTTCATCGGCACGTTTGCCCCGGGCGTGGGCAATCCTGCCGAGGGCATGATTCGCGGTGGACAGAACGGCTTGCCCCGTGGCCTCTATGAAGTGCCCAAGCTGATGGCTGCTCCCCGCTTTGGCTTCTCCTATGACCCATTCCGCCGGGGCCGCACCGCTATCCGCGGTGGTGGTGGCGTGTTCTTCGACCGCATTCAAGGCAATATGACTTACAACATGCTGCCCAACCCCCCGTCGATCTTTACGCCGACGGTCTATTTCGGCACTTTGGCCGGCTTAGCGGAAACCAGTGGAAAAGGCGTCCTAGCCCCCTCCGGCACAGTGCGGGCGATTTTCGGCAATAACCCTATGCCGACCACTTACAACTACTCCTTCGGTGTCCAGCAGCAGGTCGGCAAGTCTTTTCTATTGGACGTCTCTTACGTCGGAGCGCTCAGCCGCCATCAGCTTTGGCAGCGTAACATCAATGCCATTCCGCTCTATTCCACCCATCTCGATACCAACCCGCAGAATCGCAATCCCGCGCGCCCCACGGCGGCTCTCGCCAATAACTTCCTGCGCCCCATTCAGGGCTACGGCGATATCTTTCTCTATGAATTTGCCGCAACTTCTAACTACAACTCGGTGCAGACTCGCTTCACGCAGCGCTTTAACCGTAACTTTAACTGGGGCCTCAGCTACACTTTTAGCAAGACCC
>JAYVRS010001160.1:0-2806 GCA_043776185.1 Bryobacteraceae bacterium
ACAGTACCGGACAAGTCTGTCACTGGTGAACCACCCGGTAACGTTTAGCTATCTTGCCAGGAACCAGATAGCCGCCGGACGGGCTGGCGAGGCCGTCAAAGAGTACGAGCGGTTGTTGGCCGAAGATCCGGGGGACGTCAGCACGCTGGTGGAACTAAGCCGGGCGTATGCCCTCGCCGGACGCCGTCCTGACGCCGAGCGTGCCTATGAGCGGGCGCGGAATAGCCCGCGCGCAGGTCAGCCGCTACCTCTGACTTCACTGGCGGGCACCAACGCGGCGCTGAACCGGCGCGACGAGGCGTTTGCTTTTCTCGATCAGGCCTTCGCGGAACGGTTCTGGTACCTGATGTTTCTCAAGACGGACCCGCTTTTCGATCCCCTTCGCGGCGACCCAAGATACCGGGCCCTATTGCGAAAGATGCAACTGGCCGACTGAGCGCCGCCGGCGAAAGCTGAAGCCAAGCCAGGCTACCAGAATCAGGAAGCCGCTCGCGACGAGGTTGAGGGACGTGGGTTCCGGAACGTCGCAGAGTGAGCAGCTGACGCCCGAGGACTGCGGATCAATAATCAGGGAACTTGTTCCGGGCAGCACCGACGCTCCTAGCAGGGTTAGTTTCGGACCCGTAACGAATTCCTCTTCCGCGCTGGCGGTGGCCGGCGGACTCTCATCCAGTTGCTCGAGGCTGACCCCGAGTACCATCGGAGTGCTGTCGGAGGGCTCATCGGTGGGTATCGTCAGGAACGGAGCCGCCATAACGATTGCGCCGAAGCCGGATAGAAGCAGGAATGTCACGGCCCACTTCAGCATTTTTCTCGCACTCGACATGTGTGCTCTCCTTCGCAATTCAAACGGCGGATGACCCGTTCGGTGTTCAGAGTATACCTGCCATCCCATTCAGACAGGAAGTTCCTTTTAGAAAATGAAAGAAAAATAACTTATGACGCAGGCGCCACTCCGCTGGGACTCGGCCCACCGTTTTGTAACCTAGAGCATATGTTGGGCTGACAACCACCAAGGCGTCATCGTGGTTTGGTATTGGTCTACGGAAGCAAGGCCGCCTACACCATAGGGATTTTTCCACCTCTCGGCCGCCGCTCAAATAGGCGGCGTGCTGGAACCAGTCGGCCCAGCCGGCCATCATCGAAGACGATGTCTCGGCCTCTCTTGGCGGTGCCGGGCGTGATCTTTCCTATCTTTCCTTACGAAAAAAAGGGGCACGATGAGGGGACAGACTGCTCTGGCCCGTCTGCACCCTCGAAATCGGGCGAAGTTACCCGCCGATGGGGGCATTTCCGAATTTATCTGAGAGGAATTTTTCTACATTCCGACGATGGTGCGGCTGAAAAGTGTCGAACAGTTAAACAATAGTTCACCCGGAATGCTAGCTCGAGTGGCGAAAGTGCGTGCGAGTTGCATTGGGCTCATGTGCAGACTGTCCCATACCACTGATGATATGGCTCGCACTTGCGGAGCGAGCGTATTCGCTTGTGGCCGCCAATTGTGGCGTGATCGGGGCTTTCGCGGGGATTCTAAGCCTCACCGGGGACCAGGACCGTGCCAATTCGCTTCTAGGGCCGCTTCGTTCCGGCGAGGCCTCTGGCGCTCCGGCCGGACTCGTCAACTTCCATTTGATGCGCCGGGAAACAGAAGTGGCCGCAGGCTGGTTTGCGAGAGCCATCGAGCAACGGGAACACGCGGACTCCATCGACTCTGCACCGTATGTTCGGGAACCAACTGGCCTCCACTTCGTATTGGCCCGCGCTGGCGAGGATGATAAATCTGCCAGAGAGGGCCTCATGATCTGTGAGGTAAGTCGGGCACCCTGGCTCTCTCGCCGACGCGGCTAGCTCTCCTGAGTTACCCCATTTGAGCTCTGATGTAAAGGGTACAGGGGCACCGCCGGCGGGGTGGCCCGACTTAGCACGACTTAGCCATAGGCGCGACGGGAAGTGATCTTGACAAGAACCCCGCCGGTGTTTGACGTTGATTGCCGCAGGCTGACATACTGAGGCCCATCATGAAAATCGACCGGCGAACCCTCTTACTCCGCGCCTGCGGAATCACCGCGTCAGCCGCCCCCGCGGCGCGCCCCAACCTCGATGCGCTGCATGCGCGCGGTGCGCTTCACCAACTTTCATGTCGTCCCGACCTGCGCCAGCGCGCGCGCGCCGTTGATGACCGGGCGCTAGACCAACGCTGTGGGCGCGTGGCATATCATCGGGGGACGCAGGCTGCTGGCCCATGGCGAGGTGACCGTGGCCGACTGTTTTCGCGCCGCTGGATACCGCACCGGCATCTTCGGTAAGTGGCACTGGGGCGACAACTATCCCTGTCGCCCGAACGACCGCGGCTTTAACGACGCGCTGGTTTGCGGGGGCGGCACCGTTTGGCAGACTCCTGACTATTTCGGCAACGATTACCAGAACGGCTCTTACTTTCACAACGGCCGCCTAGAAGCCGTGAAAGGCCGAACTCCGCACGTGGTTCTATGGGCAGGACGGCACGGAGCATAACTAGAAAGCCAACTTCAGGGCGAATTGAATCACGCGGGGATTGCCGGTGGTGTTGCGGATCAGCCCATAGCTCGCCGCCGTAATGCTGCTCCCCGGATTCGAGAAATTGGCAATATTTAGGACGTTGAAAAACTCACTGCGCCACTCCACGCTCACCCGCTCCGTCACCGCGATGCGCTTGTTGATCGACAGGTCGAGATTGCGCTGGTGGGGGCCGCGCAGAATGTTGCGCCCCGCGTTACCGAAGTCGTTGCCCGCCCGGACGAAGGCGGCGGTATTGAAATACCCATTG
>JAYVRS010001161.1:0-2806 GCA_043776185.1 Bryobacteraceae bacterium
CCGAGATCGAGTTGCGTCTTGACGATGGTCAGCAGCCGGGCGTTTTCCCAGGGCTTCGGGATGAAGTCGCGAGCGCCCCGGCGGACGGCTTCGACGGCCAATTCGACGCTGCCCCAGGCGGTCATCACGACGACGGGAATGGTGGGGTCGATGGTGGCGATCTGGTTCAAAAGGTCGAGACCCTCCTGGCCGGAGGTGGTGTCGCGGGTGTAGTTGAGGTCCATCAGGACGAGGTCGAATTCGCGGGTTTCGAGGGCGTGCAGAATCTGCTGGGGACTGGTGGCTTGCTCAATTTGGTAGCCCTCGCCTTTGAGCAGCAGCTTCAGGGCGACGAGGACGTCGGCCTGGTCGTCGGCAATTAACACGCGGGGGGTGACGTTTGAGCGCATTTAGCGATTCTTCGTTTCGCTGGAGATCCAGCCGTCTTCGATTTGGATGGTGCGATGGCCGTAGGCGGCGTTGGTCTCCGAATGCGTCACCTGGATGATGGTGGTGCCTTCGTCGTTTAGCTTGCGGAAGAGTTCCATCACTTCGCGGCCTTGACCGGAGTGCAGGTTGCCGGTGGGTTCGTCGGCGAGGATCACTTGGGGGCTGGCGATCATGGCGCGGGCGACGCCGACGAGTTGTTGCTGGCCGCCGGAGAGTTGGTTGGGGTAGAGGTCCTTTTTGCCGACGATGTGGAAGCGGTCGAGGGCGTCCGCGACGATGCTCTCGCGCTCGGCGCGTTTGTAATTGCGGTAGGAGAGCGGGATCTCGAGGTTTTCATACACGGTGAGGTTGTCCAGTAGATGGTAGCTCTGGAAGACGAAGCCGAAGTAACGTTTGTAAAGCTCGCTTCGGTCGCGTTTATTGAGAGTGTGAACGGCACGGTCTAGCAGGTGGTATTCGCCGGTCCAATCGGAGTCGTGCATGCCGATCAGGTGGAGCAGCGTGGATTTGCCGGCTCCGGAAGGTCCCATGATGGAGAGGAATTCGCCTTCGCGGATCTCTAAATTTACACGGCGTAACACGAATGATTTACTGGGCCCGTGTTGGAAGAATTTTTCAACGTTACGTAACGAGATCATGTGTCTTTGGGCTCATGATGCATTTTGCGGGCCACAACGCCTCTTTCCTTTTCAACAACAATAGCTTAGGATGGTGTTCGATTTTGGGATTAGGTGGGCGAAAGCGGAACATAGTACCCCTAACCGGGTGCGCAAACGAGTGGGCCATAAGTACTAAGCAATCGCAAGCATTGACGCCATTACGATTATTGATTGGCTTCGCTGAGCCTTCTAGTTTATCCTCTGCTTAGTGGCATCGGTCGACGATTATCCAAAGCACTTCTCGAGTGTTTCCTCCGTTTAGGGTATTCGCCAAGTTTGCCAACGCTCTGTAATCACCCGTCGTCTTTTGAATCCGGCCCAGAAACGCCGGGTCCTCGGTATCTTGAGAGGAACTCTATGACCAACGGTAAACCGTCTATTCTGCTTTTCGGGCTTGATTCTTCGCTCGAGCAAGAGCTGGTGGCTGTGTTGGGTGGTTTTTGCGTCACGTCCTGTAATGCCGATTGTCCCGATGGCATTGATGACGCGGATCTGATTTTCTGCTCCGCCGTGGGCCATGAGTTGCGCAGTCTGATGGACATCACCAACCGCATGAAGTCGCATCCGGGCGTCATCGTCGTCAGCCGGCTGCCGGAGGAATCCCGGCAGATCGACGCCCAGGAAGCGGGCGCCCAAGGCTACGTGGCCGCCCCCTTTGAGCCCCAACGTTTGGGTGGATTGTTGCGCGCCTGTATGGCGCAGCCGGCCAAGTTGGCCCAAGCGGCGCTGACTGCCGCCTAGTACTTAGACTGCTGGATTGTTCCTTCGCCGACTTACTTTGTCGCCACCCTTGTTGTACGATAGCCCCGTTTGCCCCTTTAACCCGCCTTGCGGGCCCCCTTCTCCACGTCGATAGTCCCCCTGATTCCCTGTTTGAGGTCCACGCTGGATCTCGGTCTGTGCATTCAAAATCTCAATCTTTTGGAGTTATATGATGACTACCCTACGTGTCTTTATTGGTCTGATTTTCGTATTGGCTCCGGCGACGGCGCAAGTCCAGTTAAGGGGCACGCTGTCCATGGACGGCAATCCCGCGGAACTGATGATCGAACTGCGGCCGAGTGGCTCCGCCACGGTGGAGACGTTAACCAGCATCCCCGGCCTACACGGCCAATTTGATTTTGCGAATGTGAAGGCCGGGCACTATGTGCTTTCAGTGAAGAATCGCCACGGCGACTTATTGAAAGAGGAGCAACTGTTCCTGAATAACAGCAACTACGCCGAAGTGATGATTCGTCTGGGTGAGCGAAAGCCGCCGGAAGGAAGGGGCACGGTGAACGTGAATCGGTTGAACCACCAGGTCCCCAAGATCGCGCAAAAGGCGATGATGCGCTATCGCAAATGCCGCGACCGCAATGACGAGGCCTGCGCCGCTCGTTATCTGAACGAAGCCATTACGGCCGACGGTGAGCTATTGGAGGCCTATGTAAACCGAAGCGCCATTCATATCCGGGCGCGGGATTGGGAGGTGGCCATAGCCGACCTGGGCCAGGCACTACGGCTGGATCCGCAATGCGCCCTGGCCCATTCGAACCGGGCCTTCGTGGCCATTTACCGCCAGGAGTACCGGCAAGCGATGGTGTCGGCCAAGGCCGCCCTGCGATCGGAACCGGATAACTTGAATGCGCAGTATTTTCTGGCGTTGGCCCATGTGAACTTGGGCGAATTCGCTAGCGGCTTTCGCGAGTTGGAGAAGATTGCGGGGGACTATGAGCCGG
>JAYVRS010001162.1:0-9380 GCA_043776185.1 Bryobacteraceae bacterium
CGAATGATTTTTTAAGCGACTGAGCGCTGACGAGCAAAGCCATGCAACCTTTATTGTCGCCTATGGGGCCTCGCTAAGCCTAATTTAGGGTCCCAACGACAAGCGGCGACTTCCCCTCCCTTATGGTCGGGGTTCTGTTGGATATGCGTTTTATAAGCCAACCAGAACCCCGACCGTGAGGGAGGGGAAGTCGCGCAGAGCACAACCTCCTTTCACTCGGTCATAGTGCTCGCCTCGCGAATGGAGCCACCCGCGCACGGCCTCCGTAGCTCCTCTTGACGATGATCGTCATCACGACGATAATGAGGAGTGACGGGAAAACGCGCGCTGGAATCCGCAGCCTGGGTGAGTCTGCAGCGCACCGCCGATTGCCTGCTCGGCCGGCTTCATCAAATTCTGAAGCCGCATGGCGTCTCACCCACCCAGTACAACGCCTTGCGAATCCTGCGCGGGGCCGGTTCTGGTGGCCCGCCTTGCGGCCTTCCGTGCGGAGAAGTAGCGGCCCGCATGATCAACCAGGATCCCGACGTGACGCGCCTCTTTGACCGGATGGAGAAGCCCGGCTGGATCGTCCGCGAACGCAGCCGCACCGACCGCCGGGTGCTCTTGGCGCGCATCACCACCGAGGGGCTGCGGCTGCTCGACTCTCTGGACGAAGTGATCGAGAGCTATCACCGTCAGACCATGGGCCACCTAACCCAGATAGAGTTACGGCAGTTGAGCCATCTGCTCGAACGGCTGGCTGAATCCAAATGACCGGACCCGCATCTATTATTCGTGATCACGAATAACGGGATCACGACAGAAAGGGCACTGCGATGATAGAGATCCGACCGTCAGCCGAACGCGGCACTTTTCAGAATGCCTGGCTGAACGCCAAGTACAGCTTTAGTTTCAACAACTACCATGACCCGCGCCACATGGGCTTTCGCGCCTTGCGCGTCATCAATGAGGACCGTTTCGGCGGTGGCCAGGGCTTCGGCATGCATGCGCATGACAACATGGAAATTCTCACCTGGGTGAACTCGGGCGCCCTGGCGCATCGAGACTCTACCGGTGGCGAAGGGCAGATCGGCCCGGGCGAGTTACAGGCCATGAGCGCCGGCAGCGGTTTGCGGCACAGCGAGTTCAACGCCTCCAAAACTGAGCCTGTTCATCTGTTCCAGATTTGGATTCAACCTGATCGCGAAGACGTGAAACCTGGCTATTCCCAAAAGACCTTTGATCGCGAAGCGCGCAAGAATCAGCTGCAACTGGTGGCCTCGCCGACCGGCGAAGCTGGCTCGCTGAAGATCGAAGCCGACGCCCGCATGTACGCGTTAATCCTGGACGCCGGGCAGACCGTGAAGCTGCCGGTGTCGGCGGGCCGCAGCATCTGGGTGCAGGTGGCCGAAGGCACCTTGACCGTGAATGGACAGGCGCTGGCCACCGGCGACGGCGCCGCCATCCAGGGCGAGAGCGAACTCACTTTCACCGCCCAGACCCATACTGAATTGATCGCTTTTGATTTGAGGTAATTATGAAAAACAACACCAATCGTCCCAGCGGCCTTGAGCCCTTGATCCACCAGCGCTGGAGCCCGCGCGCCTTTTCCGCACGCGCCATCGAGCCGACCTTACTGCAGCGGCTGATGGAGGCGGCTCGATGGGCACCTTCCTGCTACAACGAGCAGCCGTGGCGATTCGTCGTCGCCCATGCCAGCCATACCGAAGGCTTTGCGGGCATCTTGAGTACGCTGGTGCCATTCAATCAGAGCTGGGCTAAGTCCGCAGCGGTCCTAGGGATTGCGATCGCCAGGCTGCAGTTTGCCAAAAACGGTAAGCCGAATGACTGGGCGCGGTATGACACCGGACAAGCGATGGCCCAACTGGCGATTCAGGCGGAGTTTGAAGGCGTCAAGGTGCATCAGATGGGCGGCTTCGATCCGGCGGCTTGCGCTCAAGTGCTCGGGATTCCCGAAGGCTTCGTCGCCGTGGCGGCGTTTGCCATTGGCTACGAGGGCGACCCTTCGACGCTTGACCCGCAAATGCAGCCCGGCGAGTTGGCGTTAAGTGAGCGGACGCCCCTGGAGGAGATCGTCTTCCACGGCAAGTTCAGTCAGTGATCTAATAGAGGGCGCTATGCGTCTTCTCCTACTTCTGAACCTGTGTGGTGCTTGGGTCTTCGCGCAACATGGCGATGCGGCTGCGAAGGCCGGGCCCAACCCGGCCATCGGTAATCCGGTGGCGATTGATGCCGGCAAGACGCTCTTCGCCGGCGGCTGTGGCGGTTGCCATGGCCCCGATGGGGCTGGTGGCCGCGGGCCCAGCCTGCGCGATAAGGTAATGTGGCATTCGCTGGATGATTCGGCGCTTTACGCCACTATCGAAAAGGGCATTCCGGGTACCGAAATGCCCGCCTCCCGGCAGCCTCCGGAGAAGCTCTGGCAATTGGTGGCATTTGTGCGCAGTCTGAGTGCGCCGGCCATTGAGATGAACGTGGCCGGCGATGCACGGCTCGGCGAGACCGTGTTCCTGGGCCAAGCCGGATGCTTCAATTGTCACGCCGTGCAAGGCCGCGGCGGTAAGCTGGGCCCCGACCTTTCGAATGCCGGCGGCACACGTTCCCTTCCGTACTTACGTGAGTCTATTCTGGACCCCGATGCCAATGGGGCCGTTGGCTACCGTTCCATCCAAGTGAAACTCCTCAATGGTCAGGAGTTTTCGGGCGTCGAGCGCAATCGCTCGAATTACTCTTTGCAGTTACAGGATCGCACCGGGGCCATCCATCTCATTGACATGGCGCAAGTGCGTGAGATGAAAGCTTCGCGGACCTCGCCCATGCCCAAAGACTACCGGACGCGCCTATCGAAGACGGAGCTGGAGAACTTACTAGCCTATCTGTCGAGCCAAAGCCTGCGTCCCGTTGCGGAGAAGAAGTAAATGAAGACGGTAGCGCTCTTACTGACGGCGTGCGCGCTGACGGCACAGGTGAAGCACGAAGATATTTTACGGAGCCCGAATGCCGATTGGTTGACGGTAGCAGGAGATTTTCGCGGACAACGACATAGTCCGTTGACGCAGATTACAACGGCGAATGCCAATCAGCTGGTGCCTAAGTGGGTGCACCATATCGAGAAGGCTAACGGCCTGCGGACCAATCCGATCGTTTATCAAGGCATCATGTATGTCACCGCCAACAACGAGGTGCGTGGCATCGATGCCGCTTCCGGTCGCCTGATCTGGCGGTGGAAAGACGCACGTGCCAAGAAAGACGGGGCGAATCGCGGAGCCACACTGCTGGGCGATCGAGTCTTCTTTATCACCGCTGATTGCTTTCTCACCGCGCTTGACCGGCGGACCGGAGCGGTGCTCTGGCAGAAGCAATACGCCAAGATCGAAGATGGGGTCTTCGCCACGATGGCCCCCTTCGCCGTGAAGGATCGCGTTTTAGTCGGCGTGGGCGGTGGCGATACCGGGATGCGCGGCTTTGTGGCCGCTTACTCGGCCGCCACCGGCGAGGAGCTGTGGCGTTTCTGGACCATACCCAAAAAGGGAGAACCGGGTAGCGACAGTTGGGGCAAGTTAGTCGAATACGGTGGCGCGGCCACTTGGCTGTCGGGAACTTACGACCCCGAGAGTAACACGCTTTATTGGACCACCGGCAATCCTTGGCCAGACTTTACAGGGCAGGAACGTTCGGGCGATAACTTATACTCTTGCTCCCTGGTGGCGCTGGATCTGGAGACCGGCAAAGTGAAATGGCACTTCCAGTTCACGCCTCACGACACCCACGATTGGGATGCCCAGGCTTGGCCGGTCTTAGTGGATCTACCGTGGAAGGGTAAGGCGCGCAAGTTAGTACTGCACGCCAATCGCAATGGTTTCTTCTACGTGCTGGACCGCACCACGGGCGAGTTCCTGCAGGCCACAAAGTTAGTGGACCAGTTGGATTGGGCTACCGGTGTAGACGCCAAAGGGCGGCCGATCGAAGTACCGGGCAAGTCGCCCACACCGGGCGGCAATCGAGTTTGCCCGGGCGTGCGCGGTGCCACTAACTGGATGTCGCCATCGTGGAATCCCGATACGAAGTTACTCTATGTCGTGACCCTGGAGCAATGCGATCTCTTTACTAGTTCGTCCCAAAAGCCCGAGCCGAATAAGGGTTTCTCCGGTGGCGGCGCGGGGCCCAAGCCCGTCGATTTAGGGCAATTCTTCGTCCGCGCCTTCGACCCGCTGACGGGCAAACGCGTTTGGGAATATCCGATGACCGGCCCGGGCGAAAGCTGGGCGGGCACCGTATCGACGGCCGGCGGCGTCCTCTTCTTTGGCGATGATGACGGGCACTTAGTGGGCCTCGACGCCAAGACGGGGGCCAATTTATGGCACTTCAATGTCGGCGAAGGACTCACGGCTTCGCCGATTAGCTACGCGGTAAATGGCAAACAACACATCGCCATCGCGTCGGCGACAGCGATCTTTTCCTTCGGGCTATTTGAACCGGTGAAGGCCGTGCCGATACCGATAAAGCGCTAGAGTGGAAAGTCTGTGAACCCCGATTCCAAAGACCGACGCGCGTTCCTCGCGCTCTCCGCAGGATTATTAGCTGCGACTTCGTGCAGCACGCCTAAGCCAGCCTCAGAGTCCGGCGCGCACATGCGGGCCTATGGCTTGCGGTCTCCCCGCGAGAAGACCTCGCGGGTGATTCGAGAGCTGACCGCCAGCCCCGGAACGGGCTCAAGCCGAACCCCGTTGCAGGATCTGTGGGGTACTATTACGCCTTCGGAGTTACACTACGAACGCCATCATGCCGGCGTGCCGGATATTGATCCAGCCACTCATGAGTTACTCATCCACGGCCTAGTGGAGCAGCCGCTCACGTTTAGCATGGCGGCTCTGCGCCGCTTCCCGTCCGTTTCGCGCACGTGTTTCCTGGAATGCAGTGGCAACGTCATCGGCGACTTACGCGGCAATCCTCCGGACACGGTGCAGCAGAGCCATGGCTTACTAAGTTGCACTGAATGGACCGGAGTAACTCTCAAAATGGTACTGGCCGAGGCACGCTTAAAGCCGGAAGCTAAGTGGCTGATCGCCGAAGGTGCCGACGCCTGCCGCATGGCTCGTAGCATTCCCATTGCCCAAGTGCTCGATGAGGCGATCTTAGTCTATGGCCAGAATGGCGAGGCCTTGCGGCCGGAACAAGGTTATCCGTTGCGACTCATTTTGCCGGGCTTTGAAGGCAACATGAATGTCAAGTGGCTGCATCGTTTACAGGCCTCAAGCGAGCCTGCGATGTCGATGAAGGAGACCGCGAACTATACGGAGTTACTGCCGAGCGGGAAGGCTGAGATCTTCACGTTTATGATCGAGGCGAGGTCCGTGATCACATCGCCCTCCGGCGGACAAAATATCCCGAAGGGTTTTAACGAGATCATGGGCTTGGCGTGGAGTGGCCTGGGTAAGATACGGCGCGTCGAAGTATCAACGGATAACGGCAAGAGCTGGGCCAACGCGGCTTTACAAGAACCAATTCTCGATAAGAGCGTCGTGCGATTTCGTTTCCCCTGGCAATGGGAAGGCCAGGAGGCGGTGATTCAATCGCGCTGCACTGACGAGACCGGCTTCGTGCAGCCCAGCCGGGACGAGTTTATCGAAGTGCGGGGTGTCAACGCGGGCTATCACTATAACGGCATCAAGTGCTGGTTGGTAAAGGCGGATGGCCATGTTGTTGCGGTTTAGTTTTCTTTGGCTGGCGTTGGTGGTGCAGGCGCAGCAAATGCCGTTTGGCTTCGGCAAGCCGATCGCCGCCGAGGATGCACGCCAGAGAGATTTGACCGTCTTTGCCGATGGCCAAGGCTTGCCGCGTGGGCGAGGGGATGCGAAGACTGGCGCGGCGATCTATGCGTCGAAGTGCGCAGAGTGTCATAACGACCGCGGTGAAGGGCGCGAAAATCAGTACCCTGGTTTAGTGGGGGGCATCGGCACGCTGGGGACGCCCAAACCTAAGAAATCGGTGGGGAGTTACTGGCCGTATGCCACCACGCTGTGGGATCACATCAACCGCGCGATGCCGTTTGACCATCCACGGAGCCTGCGACCGGACGAGGTCTATGCCGTAACGGCTTTTGTTCTGTATTTGAACGGAATTGTGACAGAGATGCAGGAATTGAACCAGCAGACGCTGCCGAAGGTAGTGATGCCGAATCGGAATGGCTTCATTCCGGAGACTCGTCCGTTGAAAATTCCGTCGAGGCTCGGAGTGACGAGGGCAGCCCAGCCGCGCACGAAGTGAGCGGCTCTCTATTTTTGGCAAGGCGTCAGGTTTGGCCAAAGCAGTAGCCGCTCACTTCGTGCGCGGCTGAGCGCAGGCGCGATTTGATTTCACCCGCCCAATTGCTTGACGCTGATGGCGAGTAGAGCCAGTGTCAAGCCGATCATCACCACCACGGCCGTCCAGGCTACGACATTGTAGACTCTTGAGTTCGTCCATTCGCGCATGAGGCGTCGTTTGTTGACGAGTAAGATCATAAAGACGAGCACCAGGGGCAGCAGGATGCCGTTCAGAACTTGCGATAGCAAGATCGCTTTGATGAGAGGAAACGACGGAAGTAAGACTACCCCGCCGCCCACGACAATCAGCAGCGTAAATAGCCAATAGAAGATTGGCGCTTCGCGAAAGCCCAAGTTCACGCCGCTTTCAAAGCCTAGCCCCTCGCACACAGTGTAAGCCGTGGACAAGGGCAAGATACATGCGGCGAAGAGCGAAGCGTTAAACAAACCGGCGGCAAACATCAGGTAAGCGTAGGTGCCGAAGGGCTTCAACGCTTGGGCGGCGTCAGCCGCGTCTTTAATATCGCGGGGCGCGACGCTACCGATGGCCCCCGCGCAGGCCACAATGATGAAGAATGCAATCACCGTCATCACCACACATCCGACGATCACCTCGATTCGTGATTCCGCGTATTCCTTAGCGCCGACGCCCTTTTCGACGATGGCGGCTTGCAAATAGAACTGCATCCACGGGGCCACCGAGGTCCCCACCATGCCGATTAGCATCGTGAGATAACCAGCCTCAAACATGAACTCGGGTTTAACGCTATAGAGTGCGGCCTGTTTCCAATCAGGCTTCACTAAAATTCCGGCGACGATGTAGGAGACATACAGCACCGTGGCAAACAGAAAGACTTTTTCCACTCTGGCGTAAGTGCCCTTGACGACGAGTAGCCAGACGATCAGCGCTCCGGCGGGGACAGAATAGTATCGACTGATGTGAAATAGTTCCAGCGAACTGGCAATGCCCGCGAAATTGGCCATTACGTTCATCAAGTTTGCGACCACCAGGATCGCCATCATGAAGAAGGTGGTGCGCAAGCCGAACTCTTCGCGGATTAAGTCGGAAAGACCTTTTCCCGTAACTGCGCCCATGCGGGAACACATCTCCTGCGTCACAATCAGTAGTAACGTGATCGGCAACAGCGTCCAGAGCGGTAGATAGCCATACTTGGCTCCGGCTTGCGAGTATGTATAAATACCGCCCGCATCGTTGTCGACGACGGCGGTGATAAAGCCGGGTCCGATGACCGAGAAGAAAACGGCAATGTGATATTTTAAGCGTCGGAACAAATCAGTTGTCCCTCAGGAGTGTAATTACATCGTCGGCGGTAATCACGCCAACCAGCCGGCCGCCATCGTCTACCACCGGCAGCTCGAGTAAGTTGTATTTATCGAATAGTTCCACCACCCGGCTCTGCTTGGCATCCACTTTCACGCGCGTCGAATTCTCAGCCGCCAGCTTCATCAGCGGTGTCTCGCCACCGGCCAGCAACAGCCTTGCCAGTGGCACGGTGGCCGTGAGTTGCTCGCCGTTGGTGAGGTAGATAGCCTGCAAGGCTTCAATGCTTTCCGGATTCTCCTTGAGTAAACGCACGGCCACGGCCACGGTGGCTTCATCAGCCAGGGCGACAAACTCGGTGGACATCAGACGTCCGGCACTATCCTCAGCAAACTCCAATAGCTCGTTTACCTCTTCTTCGGCGTCCATTTCGTGCATGATCTCGTCGGCGCGCTCGTCTTCAATCTCAGCCAGCACGTCGGCCGCCTCGCCAGGATCCATTTCGTCCATGATGTCGGCGGCTTTCTCGGTTTCGAGAGCCTCCAGGATGCTGGCTTGCATGTCGGGATCCACCTCGCTGAGGGCTTCGGCGGCGACCTCTTCGTCGAGCGAAGCAATGATGGCTTCGCGATCTTCGGGGCCCAGTTCCTCGACGATGTCGGCGATGTCGGCCGGGTGCATCTTTTCGAGAAAGTCATGCGTGATGTTCAAGCGCAGCCGGCGGAGCGGGTCCGGCTCCACGATGTTGCAGAATTGCCAACTAATGCTTTGCGGCGCGATGGGCCCTTGCAAGCGCCGAATCCAGTGGCGCGGCAGAATGCCTTGCGCCAATCGCCGCAGGACGCTGCGTAAGCCCACATCGACTTCCAGGACTTTCAGTTCGGAGCCGTCAATGTTGAAGGTGACATCGGTGACGC
The DNA here is from genome assembly GCA_043776185.1 of Bryobacteraceae bacterium. Classification (GTDB taxonomy): domain Bacteria; phylum Acidobacteriota; class Terriglobia; order Bryobacterales; family Bryobacteraceae; genus JALHNI01. The sequence continues at coordinate 8,508 of JAYVRS010001162.1, forward strand.
GAACCACTTTGCGGCCCTGGGCGTCGATGATTTGCTGATCGAGGAGATCGCGTTCGAGCCGCAGCATGTATTCATCGTTGTGGAACGGCGTCAGGATTTCGTCGCGTAACTGTATTCCATTCAAAGAAATACGCTGAACTTGGTCGTGCCGGACGGTGAGCCAGGCGTAGCCGCTGCCCCCGATCAGAAAGCGATCGACGCGTTGAGGGTCAATTAGGGGAACGATCGCCGCGTCGCGAACGCGACCGAGTACCCGGCCCTTAAGGTCAAAGACCTTGAGCCCCAAGAGTTCGGTGAGGTAAAGAATTTCCGCCATCGGCCGCCCGCGTCCATCTCTTCCACTATCGCCAATCAACGCGGGGAGAGGCAAGCTGAATTAGCAGGTTGGCAACCCATGCACCCGAATTTTCCATTTCAGGCCGCCATTCGCTATTGGCTTTGGCAGGCCGTGGAGTGCATCGAGGCGGGCCGGCATCACGTCAGCGTTGGTATTTTCGAGCTGCTTCGTCCCGAAGGGACGCGAGAGGTCGATGGCGGCAGAGGGTCGGGTTGCTTTGCCGGTTACTCGGGTTGGGATTGAGAAAATGAGTCGCGGAAGACTTGGGCTTGGTAGTCTTCGAAGCGTTTTATTTCGGATTGCATGTAAGCTATGCGGGCTTGTTCGGGGGTGAGGTTGGGTTCGTTTGATTCGGTGCTTCTACTGGTGCTTGAACGCTTGCTTCGACGGGCGTTTCGGCCTCGGGAGTGGGTGGTTTGGGTTCTGCGATGGGTTCGTTCGGGGCGTCGTCTGGGGGGAGGCGTTGGGCCTGTAAGTCGCAAAGATCTTTAAGGCAATTGCGGTAGTGACGGTGGAGTCGAGCGTCGTAGCGGAGG